>NZ_SRRY01000002.1:0-300000 GCF_004792295.1 Pseudoalteromonas sp. MEBiC 03607 | reverse complement strand
ATTGCAAACAACGCACTGATCAAAATTAATATCATAATAACGAGTAAGTCACTCATTGTGGCTCCTAGTAAAAAGCATTCAGACTGTTGAATGCAAACAACTTTTTGCTCACTTATGCTGTTTAGAGTTTGGCGAGAATGGTCAAAAAGCAGCTGATTATAACTGCTTTATAGCAATCAACAAGTGCTATTTTGAATCACTGGATACAAAGGCTTTATTGAGCTTATCTAAAGTCACTGGGTCGATATTTCCGTTACAAGCAAAGTATAAATCAGCGCGTGCAACAGGTAGCTGATAAACGGGCTCTAGAAAAGAAAGGCTTTGATCATTTTTACTTTCAAATTGATATTGTTGGTCACTTAATACCACTAAATCAACAGTTGTACGACGACTCTTAAGAATGTCGTAAATATTTTCAAAGCTATCAAGCAGGATTAACTGTTTATTTTCATTAAACCCCTGCTCTTTTAAATAAACATGGGAATAGTTATTTTTTGGAACTGCAGTACGATATTTTTTCGCATCATCGAGGTTATTGATACTCAGCCGATTTGATTTAAATGCATAAAAAGATGCTGAAAAGCCTTCAAGTTTATGTATCCACTTAAATTTTTTCTCTCTCGAAGGAATACGTGCTAATGAAAAAATACACGTGTTTGCGTCACGTAAAGCAGCATTGTATGTAATTGACCAAGTATTAATTGATATGTCGTACTGCATCCCTGATTTTTCGAGGGCAGCTTTAACTTTGCCCACGACAGAGCCAACTAACTCACCTTGTTCGTTCTGATATTGGAAGTTTGGAAAGTTTTCAGTTACCACTGTTATTGCTGCAAAACTAGGTTTAGCAATAATAAGCAATAACAAGGCTAGAGATTTCCACATCGCAGACAAACCAAATTTATAATTATTTTTTATAATAATATAGCGTGTAGTTAGGAATAATGGAATGTTTTTTAAGACTAAGGAATGAGTAAGGGGAGTAACACACTCCCCTGTTGCATCAAGGCAAACTACTTGTTCATCGCAGCAATTAAAAAGGCAGAAATTTTTGCACCTTCTTTAAGCGTTGTTTCAGAACTCGTTTGACCAATCAAAGAGCTGTCTGTAAATGGTGCAATTTCCATCATATCAGCCCCGGTAATTGGAAACTCATCAGCTAAAGCAACTAAAATGTCTAACGCATGCTGTGGTGTTAAGCCACCTGCTTCAGGTGTGCCTGTCGCAGAAGCAAATGCTTCGTCTAGTGCATCAATATCAAAGCTCACATAAAGCTCATCAACTTTATCAGCTTTAAGCTGGGCAATTACTTCTTCAGCAACAGCTTTAGCACCACGCTCAATAATTTCATGTGCCCAGTGCTGCTTAACACCAAAAGTCTCTTCCCAGTGTTGTTTCGGTTTACCACTTGAACGAATACCAAATTGAATAAGGTTACGCGGTGCAGGTAGGTACTCAAGGATATGTGTACACCATGAACCAAAACATAAATCGATACCTAAGCGCTCTACAAGTAAATCAGTGTGGGCGTCAAAATGTATAATTGCAGTGCGTTTACCTGCGTCACGCTTTGCTTTTAAATACGCTTTGGTTAGCGGATAACTGATTGAATGGTCACCGCCAATCCCGAAAATACCTTTATCTGGGTAGTTGGCATAAAACCCATCACACACATCTTCAGTGATAGACAATGGTGATACATGGTATTCGCTGTTTTCATCAGCATAGAGTGCTTTTTGACAGTTTGTGATTGTAGCTTCGTTTAGGTATTTATCATGCAATAAATGCGGAATAACACGAACGTCACCTAAGTCGAACGCGCGAGCCTGTGGTTGTTGATCAATTAAGGTAGAACGTAAAAATAACGGGCCCCAGTTAGCACCACGTAAAATACCCCCACCACAATCAGAGCTGATCCCAAGAATCACAGCTTTATGTTCTGAGTCTGCTAGTGTCTCTAATGACTCTTTCCAAAGAACGTCTACGTTCTCTGTCTGACCGTATAATTTTGTTCGTAAGGCATCTTTACGTTCTTTCGCTGTATTTACCGTAAAAACACCATCGCCTGGTGGGCAAAGACATTGACTTAGTTTTTCGTGAAATGCTTTTTGTGTGTTACTCATTTCTACTCCGCTGCTAAATAACTGCATATTCATTCGTAATCGTTAAAATTACGCTTTCTCATAATCTAGAAACCGCGATGCAAGCATCACATTTATCATGAGAAGAAGGAAAAATTAACCTCTTGAAATTTATAGTTTATTATTTCTAAAGAGACTTATTATGGGTGCTCAATAACTCAATGAGCGTGGTATTTTGGCAGGTATAACATGCACGGAGGGAAAGTCAAATTTTGCAGCAACCTATTAGATTGCTGCAATAGATTTATATTCAAGCAAGGTGAATACTCATTATTCGTAACCCCTTGGCTTCTTAGTTTTTATCACCGCAATGTAAGCATGCCAACTCGCGTAGCTTAATAATGGCATAATAACAATAAACCCTGCCGTTCCTGTGACAAATCCCAGAAATACCATGAATATTATTAAAGCAGCCCAAACAACCATTGCGCCTACATTGGTTTTTACTGCATTCATCGATGAGACAACCGCCGTCATTATATCTACGCGTCTTTCCATCATTATCTGTGGGGTAAATGCTGAAATAGCAAAGACTGTTACCAGCAAAATGCCGCCAACTATCGAGCCAAGCGTAAGAAACGCAGATAGCTGTTCAAAGCTAGGATCTACAACATTCGGATACAGTGCGTGGATCAATGCAGCAAGTCTCATCCACACAATCATAATCACCATTAATAATACTGCAAATCCCCATTCACCAGCGGGGTTTCTAAACATTGATTTTAAACTGTGCATTAAGGTCGGTTTATGCCCTTTTTCTAGCTCCCAAGCAACATCGTAAAGCCCAGCCGCAAATGCAGGGCCAATAAGAGCAAAGCCAACAACCGCTGGCAAAATGACAAGATGTGTATCAAATTGATACACAAAGTACATTATTGCTGCAGGTATTAGTGTAAAAACTAAACCGTACACTAAGCTTAGGATTGGCGCATTGGCAATATCTTTAAACGCTAAAGCAAGCCAATGAAACGGAGCAGCCATAGAAACATGAGCACTCTCTAAACAGCGAGCAAATTCATGATGTTTACTCATAGATGATGAAGCAGGCATAATAGGTCCTCTTTTATCGTTACATCTTTAGGTTTAGGTTATCTGTGCAAATCTTGCAACATTCGTAATCTAATAGGACATCTGTCCTGTACTTTAAACACGTATGATTAAAGTATTACGCTTTAGACAAAAATAAGGTTTAATAATGGAAAAGGTATTTCATTTAGGGCTCACTCGTGAGGACTTAAACGGTGCAACACTGGCAATTGTCCCTGGTGATCCTGATCGCTCTGCCCGCATTTCAACACTTCTCGATAACCCAAAGTGCTTAGCGAAGACCCGTGAATTTCATGTATATCGTGGTGAGTTAAACGGCCACAGCGTGGTAGTTTGTTCAACCGGTATTGGTGGGCCATCTACATCAATTGCTGTTGAAGAGCTTGCACAGCTAGGTATTGATACCTTTTTACGCATTGGTACAACAGGTGCTATTCAACCACACATTAATGAAGGCGACATTTTAATTAGCCAAGCATCTGTTCGTTTAGATGGTGCAAGTCAGCACTTCGCGCCATTGAGCTACCCTGCGGTATCTGACTTTTTTGCAACACAAGCTATGGTTAATGCTTGTGATAATTTAGGCATTAATTTCCATATTGGCATTACAGCTTCAAGTGACACCTTCTATCCAGGCCAAGAACGTTACGATACCTATTCAGGTTATGTTCCTCGTTCATTACAAGGTAGCTGTGAAGAGTGGCAAAAGCTTGGTGTGATGAACTATGAAATGGAATCAGCAACACTTTTCACTATGTGTGCAGCACTTGGCTTACGCGCAGCGTGTGTTGCAGGTGTATTAGTAAACCGTACTAAGCAAGAAATTCCTAATGTTGACCACGGCGAGATTGAGAAAAAGTCAGTCGCCGTAGTCATTGAAGCTGCAAAACTATTGCTAAACTAATCTTTAACTAGCTTAGCAATACAGTGCTTAAATGCTGGTGGGTTATCAAAACTTGCCAGCACACTTTTAGCCACCTCATACTGATTTTCGGCCCCTTGTGTTTCTAACAAGGTGATCGACTTAACCGTCTTATCATCAAACTTTAACCCAGCAAGATAAAACTGACTTAAAGCACTTTGAAGCGGTGATAAACTTGGGCTGTAAGCCGCATTTTCAGCATAGCTTCCGTAAAAATTACCGTTTTCAAAAGTCGTGATTTTAACGCTACAGTAGTTCGCGGTATAAGGTACGTAAGCTTTTAGCGCTGTTTCAGCTAATTTCTGATCGAGCTCATTAACACTATCGAAATGACCGTCGTTTTTTTCCTGTGAGAATAAGCTTTCGTTATTCCCTAAGTCTGTTGGCCCAAACGAATACGGTAAAAGCTCATGTAAAGTAAAGTGTCTTTCAGGAAGTAATATTTCGAGTGATTGCGCTGTGCTGAGCTCATTCATAAACTGGCGACAGTATCCACAAGGGGCATCACTGATCGCAATTTTATCTATTGATTGAGCACCGTTTAACCACGCATTATTTATCGCAGATTGTTCTGCGTGAACAACTAAACTTAGCGCTTGATGAGAAAACTCCACATTAGCACCAAAATAGAATGTCGTTTCACCTTGCTGATTTTTACCTTGTGCAATAGCACCGACATAGAATTTTGAAATTGGTGCGACAGAAAACAAACTCGCAACAGGTACACACGCTTTTAAGAGTTGTGACTCTGTTAACTGATGTTGCTCACAAAGTAATAAAATATCAGCTTGAGATAAGATGCCACGTTGGCTTTTCAACTGACTAAAAAGAGATTGCTTTTGCTCATCACTGAAGTCAAAAGGTGTTGTTCTTGACACAGAATTAGATACGTCTTTCCTAGTTACTGTCATAACAAATTATAATTATTAATTGGCTAAACAGTTTAAAAGGTTATGCATTTAAATACTAGGTTTCAACGCGCTGTGTCTCGAAATTTACAACAAAAAAAGTGTTAAATAGGCATTTTTTGTAAGCGCAAATATACACAGAAAATGAATTTCAGCTAGTTTCTCTGTTTATTGATGAACTAGCCAATTTTTAGCTTTACTAAAACACTCAAAATTCTCGGCTTGAAGGTTGTAACGTTTAGCTTTTTGCACAAATAAGTCATGCATAAAGCCATCGAAACTCACCACAATAGCTAATACAGCTCGCTTTAACGAGTTAGCAATCACTGGCATTATAGTAAACAAGTCTGCTGGTGCGAAGTCATGGGTTAACTCAGATACATCAACAAGAATTTTTTCTGACCCATATAATACTGAATATTGATGGGCTATTTGGTAAAAATTAATCACATCCTGTGCACTTGCAGTCCCTCTTAACGTCATCATCACTAAAGACGTCGATGCATCATAAGTGATGCACGTTGACACGTTCGACATAGGTTACTCTAAAATGCGTGGGTAAAGGTAAAATTAATGGTTGCTGAATAAAAGCCGGGCTATTTTATGGATCTGCCTTGCTTAGTCAATACCTAGCAATAAAATAGGTATGACCAGTTGCAAAGTTCACACTTAAGGATTGGATTTATGCCCGCAAATGTTACCTACTTTCATAATCTATTTACCTTTTGAACATGTATGAGTTTTCTAATCCATTATTAAGCTTTTTCGTATAACTCTATTTCTAATTAAAATCCATAATAAATAACCTCACATATGTAGACGAAAGGATTATGCACTTTCCATCCTTACTCTGGTTTGTATAAAGGATTATTTGTAATGAAAATTCGTTTTCTGTTTTATCTATGCTTGATGCTGTTCACAAGTACTGCTCTGTCACAAGCAATCACAGAAACTGAATTTAAAGAAATAGAAACCTCAATTACTGAAACCTATGCCAGCTCTCCTACCAATGCCCTACAGCTAGTCAATTCATTATTATCCTCTGACACAGTAATATTTTCATTAGAACAACGAGCAATAATCACAAATTATAAGGCTTGGTTTTTACTTGAAAACGATGAATTAGAGCAAGCCATGAAAACACTAGTTCATTTCATGGATATAGCATTACAGTCGAGTAATAAGGATTTAATGTATGGCTACTTAAACATATCTGGCGGTATTTATGCCCGATTAGGCATGTATCAAGATGCATTACACTATTATAGCGATGCATTACCTGTGGCAAAAACAATCGGAAAGCACCTTTTACAACAAACCGAAATCAATATTGCTCTGATTAACCTCAATTTAAAACGTTACCGTGACGCTACCATCGCTTTTGAACAATACAGAAATACCGCAAAAATAGAGAATCAGCCCCTAGATGAGTCGTTTGCAAGTACCCACCTTGCAATGGCGCTAATTGGTTTAGGTGATTTTGATCATGCATTAGATGTATTAAATGACGCGA
Source organism: Pseudoalteromonas sp. MEBiC 03607 (assembly GCF_004792295.1). Taxonomy (NCBI): domain Bacteria; kingdom Pseudomonadati; phylum Pseudomonadota; class Gammaproteobacteria; order Alteromonadales; family Pseudoalteromonadaceae; genus Pseudoalteromonas; species Pseudoalteromonas sp. MEBiC 03607. The sequence goes on along the minus strand of NZ_SRRY01000002.1, from coordinate 293,469 downwards.
TAATATTACAACAACGCCACGATTTTACTGCTCATCTAAGTAAAAGTTTTGTATTGAAGGGAAAGGTATTACGTTTAAAAGGTATGTTAAATGAATCAGAAGAATTTCTAACTGATGCTGTAGAGCTTATAAAAACTCAAGCCTACAGCGGTGATTACTTAAGTGTGGTTTTATGTTTAGCGCAAACATACGATGCACAAGATTCAGCGAACAAAGCTCTAAATTTACTCGCTTCGATTGAAACAGATACTTTTAAGCTCTCTGATATCACGACTCAGCTTGAAGTAACCAAGTTGACTGCACAACTACTTGAAAAGCAAGAACAGTATGCTGAAGCACTGATTGCATACAAACACTATGCACAGATCAATGCGGAAATTTTAAAACGCCAAGCAAATGTTAATTTAGCTAAAGCGTTAGCGCAGGCTGATGCAAAAGCCAAAGAGCTCAAAATTGCAGAACTTACACGGGCAGAGCAATTAAAAGCAACAAAAGCGCAGGCGTTTAAAGATCTTACTATCGTCATATCAATATGCTTGGTAATCATCTTGTTTGGTTCTTTTATCGCGATAAATAATATTGATAAGCGAAAACAAGAACTTGAAAAGATACTAGTACAATTAAATGAAACGCAGGATCATTTAATTGAAATCGAGAAGATAGCCTCTTTAACCTCATTAGTCTCTGGCATGGCCCATCAATTAAACACACCAATAGGCACAATCGTCACAGCAAGCTCACTCATCGACGAATATTTAGAGTCTTTGTCAGATAAATTTAAACAACAAAACTTATCAAGCAAATACTTCCATGAATTTATTACCAACACCGACAAGGCCAAGGATCTTGTTATTTCTGCTATTAACCGCTTAGCAGGTATTGTTGAGGAATTTAAAGCACTTAATGTGTCTATTAACTTAGACAAACCGTTATCAAGTATTCCATTAAAAAACTTTATTCATCATAAACTAGAGCCTATGAGTAAATATTTAGGTAAGAAAATTACTTATCATGTTGATGGAGACAGTGTAGCCATTACTTCCTGCCCCTCAATTTTAGAGGATATTCTAAAAACTCTGGTTATTAATTCCTATGAACATGGTTTTACACATACAGCAGAAGGAAAGGTAGACATTACCATCCGCGCAGGTCATGACTATGTCAAAATTATCTATCAAGACAACGGCGTAGGCATTAAGGAATCAATCCTGCAAGAAATTTTTACCCCATTCTATACCACTAATTTAGGTGGCCATCACTTAGGGCTTGGTTTGAACGTGGTTTTTAATGCTGTGAAATATAACTTGAAAGGCAATATATGCGCCGTACCATCAAAGCACGGCGCACGGTTTGTGATTACATTACCAATTGATGCACGATTAGTTGACGACATCAATTAACCTGTATTACGCATACCTGCAGCAATACCAGTCATTGTAATCATTAGGGCATTATCGATATCACCTTCAGAGTTTTCATCTGCTGCACGTGAACGACGTAATAACTCCACTTGTAGTAAGTTAAGTGGATCAGTGTACGGGTTACGCAGTGCAATCGACTCTTTGATCCAAGGTTGGTCAGCAAGTAAACTTTTTTGTGGGCTTAATGACTGCACCAGCTCAATTGCCTCACTCAACTCTTGGCGAAGCTTCACACCAAGTGGTTTATATTGCTCAGTTACCAATGCATCATCGTAATGAGCACTTAACCAACTATCGGCTTTACTAAATACCATCTCTAGCATTTCTAATCGAGCACGGAAGAAAGGCCACTTTAAGCTCATTTCGTGAAGTGTCTCGATGCCATATTTATCTAAAGCAGCTTTAAGACCTGTTAACGCACCTAACCAAGCAGGCAGCATTAAACGGTTTTGGCTCCAAGCAAAAATCCATGGAATTGCACGAAGGCTTTCTACACCCCCATTTGGGTTACGCTTCGCAGGGCGAGAACCCAGTGGTAATTTAGAAAGCTCTTGCTCTGGCGTTGCCATTCTAAAGTAAGGTACAAAGTTTTCATCATGACGCACAACTTGGCGGTAATGCTCACACGAGTCAGCACTGATAAGTTCCATCACTTCACGCCACTCGCTTTTCGGCTCTGGCGGTGGTAGCAGGTTACTTTCAAGTACTGCACCGGCATAAATATTTAAGCTTTGTAGAGCAACAGCTGGTAAACCAAACTTAAAGCGGATCATTTCACCCTGCTCTGTTACACGCAGACCACCTTTTAGTGAACCAGGAGGTTGTGAGCGAAGTGCTTGCGCAGCTGGCGCGCCACCGCGACCAACCGTACCACCACGTCCGTGGAATAAAATAAGCTCAATACCGCGATTCTCGGCTAGTTGAACCAGCTTATCCATTGCTTCATATTGTGCCCAGCCTGCAGCCATCATACCTGCATCTTTTGCAGAATCTGAGTAGCCAATCATGACATTTTGTTGGTTTTGAATATGACCACGGTACCAGGTGTTATCAAGTAAACATTCAATAACATCTTTACCATTATTTAAGTCGTCTAACGTTTCAAATAATGGTGCAACCGGTAAGTTAAACTTACAGCCGCTTTCTTTAAGCAATAACTGCACTGCCAGTACATCAGATGCAGTACGAGCCATCGAAATAATATACAGGCCGAATGTTTGTGCATCTTGCGCTGCTATTACATCAAATGTATCAAGCACTTCTTGTACTTCAGGGCTCGGTTGCCAATGTTTTGGAATAAGCGGACGACGAGAGTTTAGCTCAGCAAGTAAGAATGCTTGTTTGTCTTCTTCTTGCCATTGATGATAATCACCTAAGCCTAAATAACGTGTTAACTCAGAGAAAACATCACCATGACGCGACGAATCCTGACGAACATCTAATTTAGCAAGGCGTAGACCAAAGCTGTTAATACGACGCAGTACATCAAGCAGTAAACCATCGGCAACTACCTTCATATTGGTTTTAATCAGCGAGCGATAACACACTTCGATTGGGTGTTTAATTTGCGCTATATCTGTAATTAAATCTTCAGAATCAGTACGCTTTTTCTTAATTTTAGCGCCTAAATGCGTCACAGTTTCGGCAATTTGATTCTTGAGTTTTTTAAGTACCGCACGATATGGTTCAAAGTCTTGGCCTGCAAGTTCAATAAGCTCATCACTTGCATCTGACATTGATAACTCATTGCTTAGCGTTTCGATATCACGCGAATACAAATCAAGCGCCATCCAGCGGCCATGATCAAGTACTTGCTGTGTCACTTCAGCAGTTACAAACGGGTTACCATCACGGTCTCCGCCCATCCAAGAAGTGAACTCAATTGGGCTGTAATCAATCGGCAACTCTAAATCGAGCTCAGTTTTTACATCTTCGCTAAATTCACGTAAGAAACGCGGTACGGCATGCCATAAGCTATTTTCAATAACAGCAAAGCCCCATTTTGCTTCGTCAATTGGCGTTGGCCGTGAACGGCGAATATCGTCAGTATGCCATGCTTGGCTAATTAGCTGAGCAATACGGTTTAATAAGTCAGCACGTTCGCTTGGTAAATTATCTTTACGCTCCAAAGATGCAAGACAATCACTAAGTTCAACGTGTTTATTAATCATAGTACGACGCGTCACCTCTGTTGGGTGTGCGGTTAGTACAAGGTTTATGTGGAGTTTTGAGAGTGTTTGTGCCAAGTGATTTGGATCTACTTGACCTTGTTTTGCCGCTGTTGCTAACGCTTTTAATGTTTGAGTGAGAGGGTTTAATTGGCAAAAGCCAACATCATTAAAACGCGATACGGTATGAAATTGTTCAGCAACATTAGCAAGATTCAAAAAATGATTAAATGAGCGTGCAACCGGTAATAGTTCTTCATCTGTGAGAGCGTGTAGTACATCGATAAGCGCTTGTCTGTCGGCTTCGTTACCACTACGTGACGATTTAGATAAAGCGCGAATTTCTTCTACCTTATCTAAAATGGCTTGTCCTTGTGCATCTTTAATGGTTTGACCCAGCATTTGTCCAAGCATACTAACATTACCGCGAAGTGCAGCATATTGTTCACTCATTCTCATACTCCTTTCTTTAGCTAAGTTGAAAGTACTTACTGCGCAGTATTTAACCAAGCACGAACGCAGCTAAATACTGATCCTTTCTATTAATATCATTGTCGGCGTTAATTTAATAGATCGAATTTTCTAACAAACTCGTAAAAAAGAATAGCCAATCTATCAACATAAAAGTGTAATAAATACGCAGTTTGTTTTGATACAAGGTTTAGCGACAAACACAATTGGTAAAATGGACTTACCAATTAAATTCTCAAAATACGCGTAAATTAAGGCATTCTTAATATCAGTTTGGTCAAATTTTTACCGAGCCTTTTTATCTACTTTAGTTTAGGTAAATTAGATTCTAAACCGCTATCGCAATACTTATTGATGATAGATTGAGCTAAAAAAGTTTTTTAAATATTTTATTACAGGTCAAAAATGCAACTCTTTATTCTGTGCGGTGCAAGCAGTGAAATCGCAAAAGCCTATTTCACAACACTAAAAAAACAAATCAGTCGTGGTCATATCGTCACCATCAGCCGATATAAATTTAATGCTAATTTTGATGAGGTATCGAACAATGAAATCAGCCACCAGCATTTTACAACTGATTACTCAGAGCAAAGCTTAGGTGAAATTGCCAAAGAACTTGCCAGCAGCCAATATGACTTAGCCCAACTAATGATATTTAATGGCCTATTACATGATCCAGCTAATGCGCCTGAACGTAAACTTGAACAAATATCTGAGCAGCACTTTATCAATAGTATGCATACAAACGCCCTACTGCCAATTCGCTGTGTGACTTTATTCTCAACGCTTTTAAAGCCGCAAGTAGCAACAGTGATTTGTGCTCTTAGTGCGCGGGTTGGCAGCATTAGTGATAATAATCTAGGCGGTTGGTATAGCTACCGTGCCTCGAAGGCAGCTTTAAATATGTTATTTAAATCTGCTGCGATCGAACTTATTAGGCGCTATAAACAATGCCACTGCGTGTTATTTCACCCAGGTACCACTGATACACCACTATCAAAACCGTTTCAGGCAAATGTACCCGAAGGAAAGTTATTTACCCCTGAGTTTGTAGCCGAGCAGCTGTATTCATTGATAAGTGATGCTGATTATTTACAACAATCACCCAGCCCAGCCTACTTTGACTGGCAAGGAAAACCCATAGACTGGTAACAGGAAAATTATGCATTTAACAAAGCAAGCCATTGCAGATTTAGAAAGCCGCTACCGCGCCCATTTAATTAATAGTTTGTCGGGATTTAAAAGTGCTAACCTAGTCGGCACACAAGATAGTAACGGCCAAACTAATTTAGCCATTGTTAGTTCAGTATTTCATCTTGGCGCACATCCCCCTTTAGTGGGTATGATAATTCGCCCTCATTCAGTGCCTCGCCACACCCTAGAGAACTTATTAGCGACTAAGCAATATACGATTAACCATGTCAACAAAGACATTTATAGCAAAGCGCACCAAACATCAGCACGCTACGATAAAGACGAGTCTGAATTTGATGCAACAGGGCTTACTACTCAATACCTAAATGACTTTACAGCGCCTTTTGTTAAAGAAAGTAAGCTTAAATATGCGCTTGAGCTCAAAGAACACCACCACCTTGCCATCAATGGCACTGAGCTGATCATAGGTGAAATAACCGATATCTATTTAGATGAGGCGTGTCTGCAAGAAGATGGCTTTGTCGATATTGAAGCCATTGGCACTGTGGCCGTTAGCGGGCTTGATAGTTACCACGTAACTGATCGTTTAGCCCGCTTAGCCTATGCTAAAAAATGAATCTTAGATTATGAATGGCTTAGGCGCTTGGGTTAACACCTCAAAGCCAGATTCAGTGACAACTATGTCATCTTCAAGGCGCACACCACCGTAGCCTGGTATATAAATGCCAGGCTCAATGGTGATCACATTTCCTACTTCAAGGTTGTAGTCTGTCAGTGTGTTGATAAATGGCACTTCATGTAAAAATAACCCTAAACCATGGCCAAGACCTTTACCTGCGTACTCGCCAAAGCCCGCATCAGCAATTACCTTGTTTGATATGGCATTTAAATCTAAACAATTAACGCCCGGTTTAACCATTTCTAGTGCTGCATTTTGTGCATCTAGAACAGTATTATAAATACGGGTTTGTTTTTCTGATGCTTCGCCAATAATGTAACTGCGAGTCATATCTGAGCGATAACCATTTACAACTGCACCAAAATCAAGGGTTACAAAGTCACCTTGCTTTAACACCTGATCTGAGGGATTACCATGTGGCAAGGCAGAACGCTCTGCAAACAGCATAATGGTTGCAAACGACATACCCTCTGATCCTAGTTTTTGCATTCTAAATTCAAGCTCTAAGGCAAGATCACGTTCAGTTACACCCGGTTTAAAATAAGGTAGCGTTTGTGCTAATGCTTCATCAGCGATGGCTGCGGCAGCCTTGATTTGCGCCACCTCCCAGCTATCTTTAACGCGTCTTAGTTTTTCTATTAAGCCGTTTACTGCTGTTAAAGTATGGCCGCTAAGATCATCTGCCACACCTTGCCAAATTGCTACTGTGACATAACTTGCATCAAATGCGACATGGCTGTTTGGGCTAAGGTGCCTGTTAATACAATGACCAAGAGTTTCGTTGTCTCTGTCTCGGCAAATAACTTCAAATCCTGTTGTTTCTGCAATTGCACGTTGGTGGTATCGGTAATCAGTGATCAACACACAATCATTTTGAGTAATTAATGCATAAGCGGCATTACCACTAAAACCACTTAAGTAACGAATATTTTCATGACCTAGTACTAACATGGCGCTGTAACCTTGTTGTTCTAGCAAGGCTTTAAATTCAGCTTGTCTTTTTAAGTAATTAACTTGCATTGTCGCTCCTTATTTTTTGCGCATGCTAACAATAATCGCCACAAATACGAATATTATGCGATTAGTCGCAGTGAGTTTGCATCAGCTGTTTACTCAAGCCACAATGCACAAAAAACCAAGGAGTACACAATGACAACATATGGTATTGGCACACAAACGCCAGAGCAGGCGCTTGACTCTTTGTCAGATATGACAACAGATTTAACCCCTATTCAAAACGACGAATTTCATGCGCGTATCGCAAAAGCACAAGCGTATATGCAAGCAAACAATATTGACGCAATTTACTTAAATGCAGGTACTAACCTTGCATATTTTACGGGTATGCGTTGGTACGCAAGTGAGCGTTTAGTTGGCGCGATTTTACCTGCTAAAGGTGATGTGCAATACATAGCACCGTTTTTTGAAATCGGCAGCTTAAACGATTTTATGGTGATTGATGGCCCAATTCGTGGCTGGCAAGAGCACGAAAATCCTTACCAACTGTGTGTAGATGTACTTTCAGAAATGGGCATTAGCAAAAACGGCACCCTTGGTATTGATGAAAGCGCACAGTTTTTCATCTACGACGGCATTAATAAAGCTAATAGCAATTACAACATTGTTAACGCACAGTGCGTAACAGCTCACTGCCGCATGCATAAATCAGCCAGTGAACTTGCCTTAATGCAACGTGCTATGGACATGACTTTAGAAGTACATAAAGCAACGGCAAGTATGCTTTATGAAGGTATTACCACCACTGAGGTTGAAGCCTTTATTAAAAAAGCGCACCAAAAGGTCGGCGCACCGGGTAACTATTTTTGTATTGTGTTATTTGGTGTTGCGTCGTCTTTCCCGCATGGCGTTAAAAACCCGCAAACCCTAAAAAAAGGTGATGTGGTACTGATTGATACTGGCTGTAAAGTGCATGATTACCTCTCAGACATTACCCGTACTTATGTATTTGGTGAAGCAACCGAACGTCAACGTATGTTTTGGCAGCACGAGAAAAATGCCCAACTTGCTGCTTTTGCTGCTGCAAAAAATGGTGAGCCATGTGGCAAAGTAGATGATGCTGCAAGACAGTACCTAGCCGAAAATGGCATGGGGCCAGAATATCAAACACCAGGCTGCCCACACAGAACAGGTCATGGCATTGGTTTAGATATTCATGAATGGCCATACTTAGTTGGTGGAAACCCTACACCACTCGCAACAGGTATGTGTTTTAGTAATGAACCTATGATTGTCGTACCTGATGAGTTTGGTATTCGCTTAGAAGATCACTTTTATATGACAGACGAAGGCCCGCGCTGGTTTACCGAGCCTGCTCATAGCATTGATGACCCATTTGGTTTAGCTAAATAAAATTTCAATCATTATCAAAAGGCCAGTTTTCTGGCCTTTTTTGTATCTAAATTATTACAATCTTTAACAGTGTGTTTAGTTAAGAGACAACCTATCAGCTTTTATCATGTTATGATTTTAAGAATTTAACTTAAATACCTAACATAATTACGGAGAATAAATGGGTTTACGTTTTAAAGTTCCACATACCTTGATACTTCTGCTTAGCATGATGGTCGTTGCGCTTATTGCTACATGGTTAGTACCGCAAGGTTTTTTCACTACCACATTAAGTGAATCTGGCCGCGAAATGGTCGTTGCAGGCACCTATCAAACGGTTGCTGAGCGGCATTACTTAACCCCATGGGATTTATTACAAGCCATACCTCGTGCTTTTGCTGCTGCTCAAGATGTTATTTTCTTTGTGTTAATTGTTGGCGGCGTATTAGCTGTTGCACGTGCGACAGGCACTGTCGATGCACTCATTGGTAGGCTTTTAGAGCGCCACGGTAAAAAGCCGCAGCGGTTAATTTTTATGGTGGTGTTTTGCTTTGCCTTAGCATCAAGCAGTATTGGTACCGCCGGTGAATATATTCCTTTTGTTATTATTCTCGTCGCGCTTTGTAAAGCAATGCGCTTAGACGCAATGACCGCCGTAGGTATGATAGTCGCAGGTTATGGTATTGGTTATGGTGTTTCGGCATTTAACCCATTTACCGTATTAATCGCACAACAAATTGCAGGTATTCCTGTTTACTCTGGCCTGTGGTTACGTTTAGCCATTTTTATTCCATTCGTGCTCATTGGTTTTCATCATGTTTGGCAATACACCAAAAAGGTAGCTAACGACCCATCTAAGTCAATGATGATTGGCGTGCCTTGCCCACTCGAAAATCAAACAGCAACAAGTTACCCAGCACTTGCCCTGCGCCATAAACTCATTTTAGGCAGCTTTATTATTACCCTTGCAATTGCAGTATGGGGCATCGCTACAAAGGGCTGGTACTTATACGAACTAGGCGGTGTTTTTATTGCTTGGGGTGTGGTTGTCTCCATTTTAGGCAAACTCTCTGCTGACGAAGCAGCAAACAAATTTATAGAGGGCGTATCTGATCTTGTTACCACCGCAGTGTTAATTGGTGTTGCACGGGGTATTGCCCTTATTTTAGAAGACGGCCAAATCCTGCATAGCCTTGTACATGGCATGTCGTTACCGCTTTCTTATGTATCAGCAGAAATATCAGCAATTGGCATGCTGGTTATTCAAACCCTGCTTAATACCTTTATTCCTTCTGGTTCAGGGCAAGCTTATGTCACCATGCCACTGATGGCACCACTAGGTGATTTAGTCGGAGTACCGAGACAAGTTGCCGTGCTTGCTTATCAATTTGGTGATGGCTTTTCAAATATGATCATTCCTACTAATGCCGTACTTATGGGTATTTTAGGCATGGCTGGTGTCCCTTATGGCCATTGGTTTAGATTCTGTTTACCACTATTGATTAAGCTAATGGTCGCAGCATCGGTTGTATTAGTTTTAGCAGTAATGTTTGGCTATGGCTTAGATGTGCAGCCCACACTTAATTAAGTTAGTTGAGTGAGTTAATTGGCTCCAATTAAATGAATGATACACGCTAACACCTATGTGTTAGCGTGGCTTTTTGCATTACTTGCCACGAAATATTGTCAGATGAAAAAGCTAATTATAAAAACTTCTGTACGAAAGCTTTTAACTCATCTTTTTCAGCTTCACTAGCAAATGAATTTGCCGGAATGATCAAGATTGTGTATTAACAATATACGTTATGGGTTCTTTAAATAGTTTGTGATGTACGTAGTGAAGATTCTTGAGCAGAAAACAAAGGTTTTACAGATTTAGCTTCTTCTTGATAACGATTTCTCGTATCCCATAAATCTACAGAGTGCTGGATATTAAGCCAAAACTCTGGGGTATTCCCTAACGATGCAGCAAGTTTAATTGCAAGGGGCGCTGTTAAGCTACCGCCATTAATCAAATTACTAACTGTATTTCTATGTACACCCATTGCTTCAGCTAAAATTTTTGATGTAATGCCCATAGGTTCTAAAAACTCTAGCTTGAGCATTTCACCTACACTCACAGGACGACGCTTTGTTATACGCATAACTCTTACCTCAATACTTATGAGGGTCTAAATAGGTGTTTTCTGCTACACCATCAACCCACTTAAAAATCAATCGATACTGTTTATTCACTCGTATTGAACACCAATCTTTCAAGTTACCTTCAAGATGTTCAAACCGGTTACCTGGTGGTACTCTTAAGTCAGCTTCAGCCTTTGCTGCATCTAATATTTCTAGCTTACGATATAAAGCATTCTCTATAACCTTAGGGATTAATCGATGTCGTTTATCCTCTTCATAGAATGCTTCGAGCCATTCATCCTTAAAATTTACAGCCATATCCTTGCACTGTCCTATTGTGCATTAATGTACAAATAGTAGCGCACAGTAGCAATGTGCACAATACATATAAATTTAAAACCACAATGCCTATCCGAGATTTTTAAAAACCAGCTGATAAGTGAAGCGAATAGAGACAGTGCAAGTTATCGATTTGTAGATTGCTCATATATTAAAAAGAATGAGCTTCGACAGAAATTTTTTAGATCTCTTGTACCAATGAGAAATTTATAGTTGGCAATGCAATACGTTATTTGCTAATAGTAGTTTAATTAGATAGATGAGCGTGTCATCGAAAGAGAGGTGCACAACATGCGCACTATAAAATTATTATAAGCCAAGAGTTTTATAAGGAAGTATGGCGATGGAAAAACAAGAATTAATCGAAGTTAACAATGAAATTGAACGTATAAATGATCGCGTAGCTAATATAGAACGCATCGCATCAACTATTGAGGACCTTGCAGAAAAAGGGGTTGAAGCGTTTGTGAAGCACATGGATCATAAAGAGGAAACGCAGCAAAAAGAACTAGAACTCGATAATGCTAAGCACCAGCGAGAAGTCGATCTTGAAAATATTATTCATAAACGTTCTGTTATTATTGTAGGAGCTACAGTTTTGGGGGTTTTTGCTTTGGTTTTTACAGCGATGTTGCTTAGTGAAAAAGAATTAGTGAAAACTATATTAACTTCCAGTCTCGCTGTTGGGGCAGGTTTTGGAATTAAGTCAGCATTAAATAAGCCAAAAGGCTCAAAACAAACAATTTAAGATTGAATCAGAACGTTTGGTATTAAGGTTTATGGCAAGTTTAGTGATTATGGTGCTCAAATTGAGTGGAGTGTATACTTGCTTTATACCTTAACTGGGCGTTATATAGACAATGGAGAGTGTCAGAGTTGAATGAATTTTTGCAACTAATTGGGTCACTTGCATCGATAGTTGGTGTGCCCTTAGCTATATATTTGTACCTGAAGGGACAAGTACAAAAATATACCGAAGTTCGAAGAGAAATTGTTAAACGTCTATCTCATCAGATTGGTGAAGGTCGGAATATTGGTCTTTTCGAGCTGAATGCAATCATCGATTCTTTAGTCCGTGAAAAACGACTTAAGTCAGGATCAATATCATCAAACTCAGTTATTGAAGATTTAATCGCTGAAACTGTTTCTAGCCCTCTTTTAGAAAGTACTAAAAAGGAATCCCTGATCAACGAATTGAGTGAAGTCCATACTTTAGGTCAAATATTCAATACAATTAGAAAAGACCGATCAGTTTTTTCCGAATTTATAGAACATGTAAAACCTAATGACAACTCAGAAAAAGTTACCGAGCAGATTCAAAAAGACATCGAATCAATTCAAGAAAAATCTGCGGAAACCTCGAAAGCCCCAGAGATATTTGGCGCTATTGCCAGCTTAGCTGCAGTTATCGCGGCTAGCCTTACTGTCGCAGGTTTTACTGAGAGTCTCGATATCATTCCAAAGTTTTTAGATAGTTCAATTGTTACCTCCCTAGGTTTAGGTATGCTTGTCTCAATGGTTGCAGGTTTTGCAACCGCTGTTATCGGCAATCGAGGGAAGAAAAGTGTATAACAATCGCATCTAATTCACTCCACCTCAGACGCTGCTATCGCGCCCCGCCGTTTATGCGGGTGTTATAAATACCTAAAGGATTGAATATGAACGTTACATTTTCCGCAGAACAAGAAAATTGCGATCTAAATAGTTTCGAAGAAGTCCCTGAAGGCTCAATTCTAGGTGATGGGTGCTTTTCCAAAGAGCAAATCGGTGAATTACTTAGTTGCTTTAACTATTCTGCACTCACTGTGAGCGACAATCTTTGAGTATTTCCTATGATTTTTCGGAATAACTCGTTACGATTGATGACGAGCAATTAAAAAGAACAGCTGTTAATAGGTCGTAGGAACACTCATGGAAAAAACTGATGTTGACACTATGGATTTAACTGGTCATTTATTAGAGTTGAAATGTGCATACTTATCTCACTGAAATAAAGGAGTTTTCGCACTATATGTGTAAGCATTTATAACAAGCGCATTAATGAATGAAAGAACATAGCTTGGCTTGCTCTCGTTCATAGCTAATTCTAGCCAAGCTTAAATCCCAAAAGTATACCGGTGTTATACTCTCCGGTGAAATAATGACAGATAAAAGGAGCAACAATGTCTAATGTCAGTTCGTATAATTTATTTAAAATAGAGCTACCAGTTGAACGTAGAGAGCAATCTGATGCAACCATAGGTCTCGAAAGTTACCTCATCACTAGTTATCCCAAAAGCCTTTGGTACTCTGAAGATAAGAATACAATACTTTTAGACATTCCAGATAGCGTCGACGGATTTTACGAAACTGTTCAAGACTTAACCAAATCACCATCAGGTGGATTCAAAGCATTACTCTCAGAAATTGACGAATCACATTTGGATCCAGATGAAATCAAATGGTTCGACGAAAGATATGAAGTTAGAAAACAACTGATAGCTTCGTTATTTCCTGTATTAGTAGAACAGATAAAAAAACCACTTCTACACATGATTTCACTAAGCAGGTAACACGGGTATAACAAGTGCCAAAACCAATGATAGTAAAACAGCATACTTACGCTCCTTCGTCTGTAAGTTTAGCCTGCTATTTTGCATCGGTTAGGCAAGCGTTAGGTTTTCTCAAGCAAGGGGCTTATCTAAATGCCATTTAGTAGAAAGACTTTCTTTTTTTTGCTGATAGTTATTTTCTTAATGATTTTATTTCCAGATGTCGCTGAAGCTAGGCGTGGTCGTGGAGGTAGCGGTGGAACTCTATGGTGGATACCAATAGTACTTATTGGTGGAATAGTTACTTATGTGAATAAAAACATCCCTAGATTATGGGAGTATATTTTTACCTTAACTTGTTTAGTATTTATTTCTTTTTTTTCAGGGATTGGACTTAATGAATTTGGCATTATTGAAAAGGATGATGTTTTACTGTCTTCTGTATTCATTTTTTTAAGTATCATTTTTGGCCCGCCAATATACTTAAAACTCAAAAACAGACTTAAAAATGGTAAATAAACCTAAAAAATTAATTAAACAGTGGATACTAAACGTTCTAGGTTGCGTCGTTACCTCATCAGAATTTTTATCCGAAACTCACCCAATACAGCTATTGTTCTAACGCATTTTTGAACAAAAATGAGTTAACACCTAAAGTATCAACTCATTAATAATGACATGAAAAAGACTAACAACGTGTCTTACACTATTTAGGCAGGCGTTAAACTTTACGTTCTGTATAGCACTTTGATTACATGCCAACCAAAGCGCGTTTTCACTAAATGTGGCTCTAAGATTTCGCCGCTGAAAGCTACTTTGTCAAACTGTGGCACCATTTGCCCGCGCCTAAATTCACCTAAGTCGCCGCCTTTTTTACCCGACGGACAGGTTGAATATTTTTTAGCTAAAGTCTGAAACTTAGCCCCTTTTTTAAGTTGCTTGATGATGTCTTCAGCTTGTTCTTTATGTTTAACAAGAATGTGCAGTGCGTGCGCTGTATTTGCCATGGGAAATCTCGAAAATTAAAACGCACGCATTTTATCACGGCAATCAACACTGAGCCACTGCGGCTATTTATGTTTACTCGTTGCCTGCAAAAACCCTTTAATCAAACAAAATTGCGCTAAATAATAACTACACATGATTGCGATATCTGCATGCGCTATTTCTAAATAAAAGCGGTTTAGGCCAAGTATAGAGTCTGATACAACAAACACTGCGCCACCTAGCACTAATAAACCGTTCGATTTATCTGTCATCCAAGTAAGGCTTGCCATTATAGTGAGCACCAACATATAGAAAAGCACGGGAATGAGCATGTCATTCAGGTTTGGATAAAATAAGCAAAAAACAATGATGGCCAAAAATAGATAAAGGAGTACAACTTCTATTCGCCAATTTTTAATTGGCAACATGGTAATAATATAAAAAGCGTGACTTACAAAGAATGCCGCTAAACCGCTAATAAACAGCTGCCCACTATCGATTGCAAGTAGCACATCACCTAGTGCTGAAAAACTAAGAGCGAATAATAAAGTAGTAAAAGTGCGATTTTGTAACTGACTTCGTGCTTTTAATACCATCACAGTCAATATACCGATTGGTAAGGTTTTAAAAAGCGCCAGTAAAGGCTGAGGCAATGCTGGCTGTAATAGCAGTAAAGCAATGTAAAACGTACTTAGGGTTAGAAAGACAATGTTCATATTGTTATTATTGTTGTTTGTTCCCAATAACGAGAATAGCAAGCTTTACTTTAAATGTTTATAAAAAATGCTGCTTTTGTTTTTCGGTCAGTAACTTACATTGTGTTTGTTTGCCAAAAAACCGATAACGATTACGGCCAAGCCAATCATACATACGATCGCGAAAGCCTTTTGGCAGTAGCTTGAACACCTTAGCCAAAGAGAATGGAAAACCTAATTGTGTTGCGATAAATAACACAGCGTCGCTTTGTTTATATAGCTGGTTTTTATCAATCACTAACATTGAGGAAAGTGGATCTTTAACTTTGTGAGCCTTTAATAAACGCTCACCTTTATCGCTTTGCATGGGGCATAACTTAAAGGTTATTTGCTTATCAAAGCGAACAATAAAACGAACACAAAAATGGCACAGATTGCACTGACCATCAAACAGTATGATTGGGCAGTGAGTTTGCAAAATTAACCGCTTACTTGCACAACTTGTTTACCGGTAAAGCCACCAGCAAGTTGTTTATTTAATGCCGCTGAAACGGCCTCGGCGGTAAAATCAACAGCATGAATTTGCGGTAATTTGATCTCGCCACGGGCTGCATTATCGAGTAATAAGTTACCCATAAAGCTCAGCTTTTGCTGCGCACATAAGCTATTTGCAAGCCACGCTCCGCCTAACGATACAATGCCAATATTTGGGGCGCGTCTAAACATCAGTTCTTGTTCAAACTTAGGTAATTCATTTAAACAGGCAATACGGCCACAAAAACGCATTAATTCAACGTTACGAATGGTGGTATCGCCACCAATACAATCAAGCACCGCATCAAAGCCTTGCGGGCCTAATTCACGGCGAATCTTATCTTCAAGTTTTGGGTCTTTGTAATCAAACACCACATCAGCACCTAATTGCTTAAGTAACTTATGATTGTGTTTGCTGGCAGTGGTAAATACGGTTGCGCCACGTTGCTTAGCAAATTGAATAGCAAATTGGCCAACGCCACCTGCCCCTGCGTCAATAAATAGTGAATCCCCTTCGCTCAGCTGCAACTTATCAAGGGCAATTAATGCCGTCATACCTGAACAAGGTAAGGTTGCAGCGTCTGCAGGAGATACGTTATCTGGCACAACCGATACCGCATAATTAGGTACCGTGGTGTATTCAGATAACACCCCTTGATCACCAAGGCTAGCGTGCCATACAACGCGAGCACCAACACCAGGGAATACACCTTTATTTGCCTGAACAACCACCCCTACAGCATCATGACCTAATACATGCGGGTAATGCCACTTACAAAAACCTTGTTTTGCAAAGTTGGCATCAACATGATTTAAGCCCACATATTCAACTTTAATCAAAAGCTCATTGCCTTCAGGGCTCGGTACTGGCAAAGAAAGCTCAGCTAACGCAATTGCGTCATTTGGCTCAACCACTGCTAGCGCGCGCATTGTTGACGGAAGATCTGTAGTTTGTTGAATATGCGACATTTAATACTCTGGGTTAAAGGTTGTTTAGTTCAAAGCTCCAACGACCATTAAACGCTTGATAAGCACTTACTTTGGCCTGCAATGAAGCAATTGTTGAATCAACAGCGTTCTCTTGCGCTATTAAAACATCCTGTCTCGCATCTAACAACTCTAAGTAAGGAATTTGTCCTTCTTGATACATTGCTTGAGCTTGACCAAATGCTTTATTCGCATAATTAAAACGCTGATCAGCATAATTTAACTGTTGCTGCTGTTTGACTAGTCTTTGCAAAGTAAGTTCACTATCGCTAATCGCTTTTAATACTTTACTCTGATAGTCACTGTAAGCGGCTTCACTTAAAAACTGCTGTGCATCACGTTGAGCTAATAATGCAGGATAGCTGAGCAATGACCATTCAACTTTTGGCGTTACTTGCCATTGTTGCACGGTATCTTCTAAACCATTGCTGGTTAAACTCACCACACCTGCAAACCCTGCCAGACTAATATCTGGCAAAAGTGCTTTTGAGGCTGCAACACTTAGCGAATAAGCCTGACTAAACTGATATAAAGCACTGGTGATATCTGGTCTGAGAGCCATTGCTTCGCTGGCTTTACTAAACGACACGCTAAACTCGTGGCTTAATAATTCAGGCTCTTCAATCAATGTTATGTCGCTTGCAAGTCGGCCGGTTAGCACCGCTAGGGTTGCTAAGTCGCGATATTGCAAGTAACTAAGCTCAGGAATAAGCGCTTGTTGCTGCTTTAACTGCGCAAGGGTGCGGTTAAGATCAAGCTCATTTGCAACCCCCTCTTCTACTCGCGCATTGAGCACATCAATACTTTGCTCGAGTGCTTCGATTTGCATCTCAATGATAGCTTGCTTTTGCACATTACCTTGATAGCTTACATAGCCTTGCACCACAGCAGAAACCACTTCAACCTGTAATGCTCTTAGTTGCTCTGCTTGGTTTAGTGCACCTGCATTAGCAGCATCGACTAATGCGGTAATACGACCAAATAAATCAAGTTGCCAATTAACATTAACCCCCGCGTTTGATTGGCGGGTAATTGCGCCATCTAAGCTGCTGCGATCTGCGCCTACGCTTAAGCTGCCCTGCGGATAATAATCCGCACGAGCTGCACCTAAACGGGCAATGGCTGCATCAAGTTGAAGTTGGCTGGTTTTTAGGTCGTGATTCATTGCTAATGCATCAGTCACTAAATTGTTTAACTGCGGCGAATCTAAACGGCGCCACCAGTTGTTTTCGCTCGCACCTTCGTTTTGTGCACCTATTTGTGTATCGCTAACAAATTGTGTCAGGCTCACTTGCTGCTCTTGCATATCGACGCTTTGTGCGCAACCTGCCAGTGCACCGGCTAACAGCATCGCACTGACTAGTTTGCCTTGTTTAAAGATTGCATGAAGAGGCTTATGCATCGTGTTGCTCCTTCTGCGATTTTTTAGTAACTAACATATAAAACACCGGAGTAAACAATAAGCCGAACACAGTTACACCAATCATGCCTGAGAACACCGCGTTACCCATGGCATGACGCATTTCAGCACCAGCACCTGTTGCTAAAACAAGGGGTACAACACCTGCCGTAAAGGCTATTGATGTCATTAAAATTGGGCGAAGTCGTAAGCGACACGCTTTGATGATAGCTTCAAGGTGAGACATCCCCCCTTTATGCTGATCTCTTGCAAACTCAACCATCAAGATGGCGTTTTTACTTGCTAGTGCAACCAGTACAATTAATGCGATTTGCGTGAAGATGTTGTTGTCATCACCAACAAACCAAACACCTAACAAGGCCGAGAAAATCGTCATAGGCACAATCAAAATAATAGCCAGTGGTAATCTTAAGCTCTCGTATTGCGCCGCAAGTACCATGAACACAAGCAATACAACTAGTGGGAAAACATACACCATGGTATTACCCGCTAATATTTGCTGATAAGTTACTTCCGTCCACTCAAACTCAATACCATTTGGTAATGTCTCAGCAAGGATTGCTTCAATCGCATGCTGTGCTTGGTCAGAGCTATAACCTGGTGCTGGGCTACCATTTAATTCAGCTGTAGGATAACCGTTATAGTGCATCACTCGATCTGGCCCTGTTGTTGGCGTTACCGTTAATACAGAGCCTAATGGCACCATCTCACCCATGCGGTTACGTACTTTTAGATTCAAAATTTGCTCAGGATCTTGGCGGTAATCAGCATCAGCTTGCGCATTAACCTGATAAGTACGACCAAACAAGTTAAAGTCATTTACGTACATCGAACCTAAGTACACTTGTAAGGCATTGAACACTTCATCAAGTGGAATACCTTGAATAAGCGCTTGCTCACGGTCGATGTCGATATCCATTTGTGGCACTTGAATTCTAAAGCTTGAGTAAAGGCCCATTAATGCAGGGTCTTGCTGCGCTTTAGCAATAGTTGCTTGTAAACTATTAAAGAGTGCTTCAAAGCCTTTATTAGCACGGTCTTCAATTTGTAGTTTAAAGCCACCCGTTGTACCTAAACCTTGAATTGGCGGTGGCGGGAATACCGCAACAAACGCTTCATCAATACTGGCAAACTTTTGATTTAACTGAGCCGCAATTGCCATTGCCGACATACTCGGATCTTGACGCTCTTCAAAAGGGGCAAGCGGAGTAAACACAATGCCGCTATTTGGGCTATTAGTGAAACCGTTCACAGATAAACCAGGAAACGATACTGTGTTTGCAACACCCGGTACTTGTAATGCAATTTTTTCCATTTCTTGCACGACTTCTTGGGTTCTATCTAAGCTTGCCGCATCAGGTAACTGTGCAACAGCCACTAAGTATTGCTTGTCTTGCTGTGGAATAAAACCACCCGGAACGGCATCAAACAATTTAACTGTGCCACCCACAAGTGCAACATAAGCGACTAATACAATCACACTCATACGAATCAGTTTTTGCACCAGCTTTTCGTAGCCATTGGCGCCTTTATCAAACAAGCGGTTAAAAGGTTTAAACAGCCAATTTCCGAATACGCGGTTTAATAACTTAGTTAAACGGTCTGGTTTTGCATCATGTCCTTTTAATAATAACGCCGATAACGCAGGCGATAATGTTAGCGAGTTAAACGCAGAGATAACCGTTGAAATAGTAATGGTTAATGCAAATTGCTTATAAAATTGACCAGATAAACCCGTAATAAAAGCCGTAGGAATAAATACCGCACACAGTACAAGTGCAATGGCGATAATCGGCCCTGTTACTTCTGTCATCGCAACTCGGGTTGCTTCAAGTGGTGATAAGCCTTGCTCGATATTACGCTCAACGTTTTCAACCACCACGATGGCATCATCAACAACAATACCAATGGCAAGAACCAAACCGAATAGCGATAAGGTATTAATCGATACACCTAACCATTGCATAACCGCAAACGTACCAATTAAAGAAACCGGTACCGCAATCAGTGGGATAACCGATGCACGCCATGTTTGTAAAAACACCACAACAACGATTACCACTAACGCAATTGCTTCAAGTAGCGTTTTAATAACAGCATCGATAGAGCCGCGTACGAAAATTGTTGGGTCATAAACTATGTCGTATTCAACACCTGCCGGAAAGTCTTTTGATAATACTTTCATGGTTTCACGCACTTGATCAGAAAGCTCAATAGCATTTGAACCCGGGCGTTGGAACACTGGCATAGCCAAGGCTGGTTGACCATCTAACATTGCTCTTAGTGCATAGGTGTCTTGGCCTAATTCAAGGCGTGCTACATCACTTAGGCGTGTAAGCTGACCTTGCTCACCTACTTTGATAATCACATTTTCAAATTCTTCCTGTGAGCTTAAGCGCCCTTTAACATTCATCAGAATTTGAAACTGATTACTTTTCGAGGTAGGTTGTGCACCTAAGCTACCCGCAGCAACTTGTTGGTTTTGCGCGCGTAATGCGTTAACAACATCCATTGCCGTTAAATCGCGTGCAGAGAGTGCATCTGGGTTTAGCCAAACGCGCATCGAGTACTGACCACCACCAAACATCCGAACATCACCCACCCCAGGAAGACGTGCAATTTGGTCTTTGATATATAAGTCAGCATAGTTCGCTAAGTAAGTCGTATCGTGCGTTTTTTCAGGTGAATATAAATGAACCACCATAGTTAAATCTGGTGATGATTTTTCGGCTACAACACCTAAACGCTGAACTTCTTGTGGCAAGCGTGGTAGTGCACTGTTTACACGGTTTTGCACTTGGACTTGTGCACGGTCTAAATCAGTTCCTAACGCAAATGTTACCGTTAACGTCATGCGGCCATCACTGGTTGCTTGCGAAAACATATACAACATGTTTTCAGTACCATTGATTTCTTGCTCAAGTGGCGTCGCCACTGTTTCAGCAATCACCGTTGGGTTTGCACCTGGGTAACTTGCCGTCACAACAACCGTTGGCGGCACTACCTCTGGGTACTCACTCACTGGCAATTGAAATAACGAGATTGCCCCTGCAATGAGAAAGATAAGCGACAGCATCGCTGCAAAGATGGGTCGCTGGATAAAAAAGTGTGAAAATTTCATTTTGCCCTACTTCTTCGCGACTAGATCAGATTGATTATTTGAAAGAGTGAATGCAATTCCGTCGCTATTTATAGTGACTGTGTTTGGTGAAATAGGCATACCAGGGCCAACACGCGCAGGGCCATTTACGGCTATCACATCATTTTCGTTTAAGCCCGATGTAATCGCTCGTAGGCTGCCGTAACGCTCACCAACTGTCACTAATTTATATTCAAGAACATTGCCTTCACCGACAGTGAGAACAAAACGGTTTTTCAAATCTGTCCCAATTGCACGCTCTGGCACGATTACTTTTTCGCTTACTTTATTGGCTGCAAGCTTAATACGAGCAAATGAACCTGCACGCAGTTGTTGCTCATCGTTTTCGAACACGGCACGAACACGAAGAGTACCGGTAGTTTCGTTAATTTGGTTATCAATGAAGTTGATTTTGCCATTAAAGTTAAAGCTGGTTTCACCCACTTTTTGCATCACAACCGCTTGTTCGCTTTGCGCAGTCACATCAGCGAATGATTGATTCCACGTGCGCTCATCAATATCAAAATAAGCATACATTTGCTGGTTTGAAACAATGCTTGTTAACACGCTTTGACCGGCAAGTACGTTGTTACCTTTGGTGATATTCGCACGCGATACAATGCCATCGATTGGCGAACGCACTTGGGTAAATGCTAAATCAAGCTCAGCGGCAGTAAGCTCAGCTTGTAGAGCTAGCAATTGCGCTTCGCGTTGTCTTAGCGTTGATTTACGAGACTCTGCTTGCTCAGTAGAAATCGCTTTACGTTCAGTTAAGCGCTCTGCTCGTTTTGCTTCACTTTTTGCTTGCTCAAGTGCCGCCTTTGCGCTCTCGATTTGCGCTTTTAAGCTATCAACCACGGCAGCAAAAGGACGAGCATCAAGGGTGAAAAGCAAATCGCCTTCTTTAACGCTGTCACCTTCTTTAAAGTTAATTTTATCAATCACACCCGAAACACGCGGCATAAGGGCAACTTCTTGGGGTGCTTCTAAACGCGTTGTATAGGTGTGCCAATTTTGTACTGGCTTAACAAGTACTTGTGCTACATCGATAGGTTGTAAATGCTGTTGCTGCGCTGCTTGGTTGGCTTCTGTGCCACACCCTGCAAGCGTTAAGCTCGCAATGGTCACCGCCACTGCAAGAATAGATTTGTTCATCACGACTCTCCTGTTAATAGATTGGAGACAATGTTACGGAACTAATTAGAGGATAAAAACGATAGATTTTTAAATTCATTAATGCCAGAATGGCACCAATAAAGTTTAAGGAACTGCTATGGATACCACCAGCCGCTTATTAATGTTACTCGAAGTGATTGAACGAGGCTCATTTGCTAAAGCCGCAGAGTCTAGAAATATAGACCGTTCAGTCATATCAAAACAAATTAGCCGTCTTGAAGATGAATTAGGGGTACGTTTACTTAATCGAACTACGCGTTCCTTTTCGTTAACTGCCGCTGGCGCTGAAATGGTAAAAAAAGCAGCTGAACTCAGAGATTTGTTATCAGATACCGTAAGACTTGCAGAGAATTACCACCAAGAACCCCGAGGTACGTTAAAAATTACCTCATCAAGTATTATTGGCAAACGATACATTCAGCCAGTCATTAATGACTTTCAAAAACGCTTTCCGCAAGTAGAAGTAGAGCTTCGCTTAGACGACAGACTAATTGATTTAGTGTCAGAAGGTTATGATTTAGCTTTTCGCGTTGGCGAGCCAAAAGACTCATCATTCATTGCCCGAAAAATTGCCCGCAACCGTATGTTACTTTTAGCCTCACCTGAGTTTATCGAAACTTACGGTATGCCAAAGCATGTTGAAGATTTAAAAGAGTTGCCTGCTGCGAGCTATTCAAGCCCAAGTAAACGCATTAGTGGTATTCGCTATCGTAATGTCGATGGCGATATTATTGAGCAAAACATTAAAAGTGTCTTTCGTGCAAACGATGCTGAAGTACTTTTGATGAAAGCTATTTCAGGCAATGCTTATGTTCTTGCCCCGGCATTTATTCTTGATGATGAAGTAAAACGCGGTGATTTAGTGCCCATTTTAACCGATATGGAATTACTCGATTACAGCGCCGTGTACGCGGTTTACCCACACAGAGATTTACCAGTAAGAACACGTTTATTTTTTGATGCTATGCGCGAGTACATAGGCAAAGATATTCCAATATGGGAAGCGAACATTCCTGATTTTGACACTATGTACAAGGGTTAAGTCTATAAAGCGCTAGCTCGCTTTATTACACCGGGTTAATTGTTGGTTTAACTCATAAGCCGTTACGACTCTATTTCGGCCTTGCTGTTTAGCTTGATAAAGTGCATCGTCAGCTCGTTTTATAAAGCTTTTTAGGGTTTGGTTTGGTGTATAGCAAGCAACACCGATACTCACAGTGAGGTTGATCGCTTGCTCGTCAATATTGTGAATTGTCGATGCTAACTGCTCTCTTAATTCTTGTGCAAAATCTAATGCACCTTGAGGGTCGCTGTTTGGTAAAAAAATAGCAAACTCTTCACCACCAATACGAAACACATATCCTTTAGTAATCCTTTGTCTGAAAAACCTAGTCACCTCAATTAAAACGCGATCTCCCATTTCGTGGCCATAGTGATCATTAATTTTTTTAAAATAATCAAGGTCTAACATAAGGATAAACAAACCATGTTTATTTGTTTGTTCAATTTCAAAATAGTGTGTCATTGCTAAGCGATTACCAGCCCCCGTTAACGGGTCAAGTAAAGCTAAGTTTTCGAGCCGCTGTCCATACTCTGCACGGCTGTTTTCAAAGGTATGAGACACCGCCCAAATACTGATGTAGGTGAAAGAAAAATTAAGCAAGAAATTAATAGTATTAAGGGGTTCTAAACTGGGTTTAGCCAATAGAATCACGGCTTGAGTGACAGCGGCTATTAATGAAAGGTACAAACCAACTTGTTTACCTAATAGCAAGTAAAACAAAATAGGTAATGAACAGGTCCAAATAAACAACACGCTTTTTATGTTACTTAAATACGTGCCGAGCGTGATTAAAACCGTTAAAAAAATACATAATGTAACGGATTGCCAGCGATGACCATTGTGATTTCGTGTATAAAAGAAAATATAAAAACAGAACAGGGCGAAGATAACTTCAAGTGCCCCTAATAAAATCATGTTTGTAACAAGTAAATTAAAAACGGCAAAGATACTAGCAAGCACACCCAAGCAAAATCCCATCCATTTCAGAACGTTATTTCGTAAAGCCTGAGTACCTCTCAGTGCGCCGATATCCATTAGATTTCCTGCCGTAATTATAGTCAGCAGATTTTAACGTGATTCACCATAATTAGGAACATTTTATTACCAAACAGTGCATAACAATGCGCTTTTTTACCTACAATTGTTAAACATTTTAGCTCCAAAGCAATAACGGAAATACACCCCAAAGTGCTAAAATGAGTGACCATTGCAAAGCTGCTACCATTGCTAAACTATTTAACAAATTCATTTTACTCAACTTTTCATGAGTAAATATACGCCATAACCCGTAAGTCATAGCAAACGGTAATATTGTCGTGGCTAATGCTAACAATGCACTGGCAAGTGTAAACTCACCAATATTTAAAAATGATTGAGTTAAAAATAAAGGCAGCGGTACAAAAAGAAATAACGTCGCCGTAAAAGGCAATAATAGAGCTGACGACAAGCGTAATTGTCCCTTAACCAAGCAAATAGCGCCATATACTAATATCCATAGTATGGCGATTACGCCGATGGCGAGGCTGAGCCACATCGGCAGTAACTTCCAAAGACTGGTTTGTTCATATGTTCGAAAACCATCACTGATCATATGTTGACCATTTTCAGAAATATACAGAGTGTGTGAAGGAAATCGCTTTGTTTCTTCACGAAACAAATTACCGCCTATAGCTAGCAAGGTTTTTTGCTGAGACTGAAATGGTGACAGTGTTAGCGTTTCGCCATTTGAGCTCACTGTTGCAAAATGAAGTAGGCGATCAAAATAGGCAAATCTTTTCATTCTGTTTGGGGAAAGCGTGTAAAACCCTTGCCAATCATCAAGCGCTACTTGCGCTTTTGATGGAGCTATTGCATCGGCCTTATTTACACCAAGGTTGCTAATCAGCATGCTATCAAATTGTTTGTAATTTGCAGTTTCTACATCGGCATTAAAAGCGATAAAAAATGCTTTTTTTTGCTCAGGAAAAAAACAAAAGTTGGTGCGGTAACCTAAAGTAGAGCCACTGTGGCATTTGCCAACCACATTATGCCGGTCGCGTGTAGTTACCCCTAGCGCATAGCCGATATCAGTTAAATTATTTAAGGCAGCTTCTGTTTTAAAAGGCTTTCCCATGCTTGTTAATAATGTCGGTTCAATAAATATGCGGTCATTAATCTTGCCATCGCCCATTAAAAACTGCGCAAACAAAGCCATATCATAAGCAGTCGTTGTGAACTGCCCTGCCGGTCTTAAAAACATTGGTAACGTGGCTTGGCTAACGCCATTTTCAAAATGGCCCATAGCAAGCGCAGGATCGCTAAACTGCCCGACTTGAGAAACAAAATTAAATGTACTCATGTGCATACCCAGCGGTTCAAGCAAGTGTTTATCTAAGTAAGATTCATAGCGCTCTTTAACAACGGCTTCAATCACCATAGCTAAAATTGCATAACCAAGATTAGAATAGGATAAGCGGCTTCCGGGGCGATTTCTAATACGCAACTGACTTTCAGTAAAGGTTTCTTTTAGAGCCGTATCAGGCTTTGCTTGTGTCGTTAATAATTGCCAAAGCCGAATGTCTTCAAGCCCTGACGTATGATCAAGTAAATGTCTAACCCGAACAGGTGTGTTCAAGGCCCAAGGATTTTGCAAGCCAATATCTGGTAATATTTCAGTAACCGGGGTATCCAAGGAGAGTTTGTTATCTGTTACAAGATGCAACACCCCTGTAGCAATAAGTGTTTTAACGATAGAGCCTGTTTGCACCTTATTAGCTGTCGTCATAGGTTTTAAATTCGTAAAGTCTGCATAGCCTTTTGCACCTTGCGCAATTTTATTTGCACTCACTGTTGACCAAACAACGCCTATTAGAGATTCGTTATGCAAAGAGTGTTCAATTTGATTACTTAACTCTATTTCTGACCCAAACTTTTCGTTAGCCAAGGTTACATGAGATACAAAAAATAATGCCGTTACAGCAATAACTAAAAATTTTACAAGGTGTTTCATGTTTTATTAAACCATTCCTTAGGCAACAAGAAGTTGACCTGCGGCGTATTTGATAACCGCAAGCTAGAAAGTTATTTATTAAAATTACGACTATGAGCGAGGCGTGATTATTTAGTCATTCATTAAATCTGTAACATCATCGATTAGATCATCAAGCTCTTCACGAACATTTCGACGCTGTTTGTCTGTAAGAGTGGGTTTTAAGGCAAGCAGTAAGGTTACGTAGTCATCTAGATTTTTATCGTCTGCTTTGATTAATTCATCACTCATAAAAGCCAAACGATTATTAATGATCACCGCTAACTGTTGATCAAAATCCGCAGGCTTAGTTTTTTGCATAAACAAGGATTTTAAAGCATCTAAGCGCTTTTGTTTGTACTGCATCCAAAGTAAAAATGTACTAATGCGAGTGTTAGATGCCGATTCGATCAGTGCTTTTTGTTCAGCTGATAACTTTGTGCCAAACCACTCTTTATAGTTATCAAGATTTTCATCTAGACGTTCTTGTTTGTGCTGCTCAGCAGATTTTTCTTGATGCTCTAAATATTCTTCATTGATTTTATCTTGCAGTGCCGCTACAAATTCAACTCGTTGTTCATAACTCAATGCGTTTGCTAAATCGATCAATTCTGGTTCTAGCTTATCAA
Source organism: Pseudoalteromonas sp. MEBiC 03607 (assembly GCF_004792295.1). NCBI lineage: Bacteria > Pseudomonadati > Pseudomonadota > Gammaproteobacteria > Alteromonadales > Pseudoalteromonadaceae > Pseudoalteromonas > Pseudoalteromonas sp. MEBiC 03607. The sequence continues at coordinate 266,595 of NZ_SRRY01000002.1, read as the reverse complement.
CTAGTGTTTGCCAATGTTGCTTTGCTTGGCTGAAATGCTGTTTTAATTGAGCGTGATTAACGTCAGTTTCTAACATTAGTTTTAAACTTTCTAAGTCATGTTTATAAAGAGGTAGTTGAGTCTCTCGATGCCAATCACGGCTGGTTTTAACTATATGTTCAAACTTTTCAGCTTGCTCATTGTTTAAGTCAACATAATCATCAATCCAGAATCCTGACAGCCAACCTAAATTGTTATAAGTGAAGCTAGGAGAACAACCAGCAACTGCCAAAAGTAAACTCAATGTGATTAAACACTTTGCTATTTTTTTCATCATGCTCAATTTATTAATCTAATTTTAATTAGTACCTTATTAAGTTAACACTGAGAATAAATAATCAGCAAGATCCTCTAAATGAAATTAATTATCATTTAAGTGTTGACGCCCACGTTAATCTAAGTAATAATCGTTATCAACAAGTTCAGGTAGGCTATTAATCTCACAACAATATCAATGTCTATAAGGCTTTGATGGTGTTTTTCTGGATTTGTTCAAGATTTAACACTTGATTGTTTGCGGCTTCCTCGACCCAAGCAGCGACATAAAACGTTACACTTTACTTGCTACATTGCTCATATCGGTGACGGTAGATATGACACTAAAAAGCCCATCATGGGCTTTTTTTATTTCTTTAATTTTTCTGTAAAATCTGTATCTTGTGTCTACTTTTTTAATTATGTACTTGCTATTGCCTTCAAATTGGGCATTTAATACTGTTGGGTCTAAACTAAAAATAATGTTTTGCCCTTTTGCGAGTTTGGCAATGCATTTATCAATATCTAAGTTTGTAGCTGTTGATAACTAACACACATTTGGAGGCAGACAATGATCAAGCCTAACTTGAAATCACTATTGCTTACTAGCGCATTAATCCTCTCACCTTTTGTACATGCTAGCCTAGAAGATGCTCAATTAGCGGCTAATGAAGGTCGCTTTGAAGAAGCATTAAAAGAATACAACTATTTAGCAGATCGGGGCTTTGCGCCGGCAATGTATGAACTTGCTAAAATGTACGAAGGTGGTTTTGGTGTACAGCGTAACTACCAAAAAGCAGCTGAGCTTTATCAACAAGCCGTAAAAAAAGTTCACGCTGATTCGATGTTTGCACTTGGAGTTCTTTACCAAGAAGGCAAAGGTGTAAAACTCGACAAAGAAAAAGCTATTTCGCTGTTTGAGATGGCAGCTAAGAAGAATCACCCCGCAGCTCAATATAACCTAGGTGTTATGTATGCAAATGGTGAAGGTGTATTACAAGATTACCGCACTGCACTTAGCTGGTATCAAAAGGCGGCAGCGAATAATTTCACACTTGCCCAGTTTAATATGGCTTTGATGTACTATGAAGGCCTTGGCGTTCCAAAAAACCTAGAGAAATCTTATATTTGGAATACCATTGCTGAATACAACGGCAACATGGATGCAAGCCATAGCCGCAAGCTTGATGAACGCAGTATGTTACCTGCAGAAATTGAAGCCGCAAAAGAAAAAGCTGATGCAATTTACGCAAAAATTCAGGCAGGTTTATATGCCCCTGATGGCCGCTTATAAGTGTAACTACTTGCTTAATTCAGTGATAACTAGTTAGCTAAAAATGAGCATTAAATGTTTTGTACTTGCGCCTAAGGGCGCAAGTACATCCATTTTAATATCTTAATAAGCCACTTATTCTGCTTTAATAACAAGTGTGTGCGTGGGTTGAATTTACCCGAAACCAAAGTATTGCGCGCATGACTGAAAGTTTTAAACCCTTCAATACCGTGGTAATTACCCATTCCAGACTCACCAATTCCGCCAAACGGTAATTGATCTGCTGTCACCTGCATAAGTAAATCATTAATTGCTAAAGTTCCACTGCGAATAGATTGACTGACTCTTTTGATTTGTTCTTTATTATGGCCAAAAATATACAGGGCTAAAGGTTGAGAGCGGTGATTGATGTAATCTATGACTTGCTGCTCTGTTTCGTAGGTCATAATTGGTAACAGAGGGCCAAAAATTTCATCCTTCATAACTTGCATATCGTCATTCACTTGTGTGATTAAATGCAAGCCCATACGATGTTTTAAGTCATCATGTTGATCATCATCAAGTGGGCTAAACAGTTGCGCCCCCTTTTGCTCTGCATCGTGTAGGTATGACTTTAAACGTTGATACTGAGCATCTGATATTATTGAAGTTAAGTTTTTGCCCTCAACACCTTGTTTATAAACTTTTTTATACAGTTCACATAGCTGCAATACCAACTGGTGCTCAAGCTTTTTAGGTACAAATACATAGTCTGGGGCAACACATATTTGGCCTGCATTGTTGAGCTTTCCAAATAACAGTGTTTTTGCCGCCATCTTAATATTTACGTCATCGAGAATAACAACGGGTGATTTTCCGCCAAGCTCTAAAGTAACAGGTGTCAAATGCTTACTTGCTGCTTGCATGACTTTACGACCAACAGAAGTTGAACCTGTAAATAACAAATGAGCAAATGGGATATCACAAAAATTTGCGGCTACTTGGGCATCTCCTTCAACAACAACGCAGTGCTGTGCTAACTCATCAGTCATTATTGATTTGATTACCTGGTTAGTGTGGGGTGTAAACTCACTAACCTTTAACATTACCCGATTACCTGCTGCTAAGGCACTTATCACAGGTACTAAAGATAATTGAATAGGATAATTCCACGGCGCTATAACCCCTACGACACCTTTTGGCTGGTACAGAATATGTGCATTTGAAGGCCATAAACTAATACCAACTGCACGCTTTTCGTTACGTGACCATTTAGGTAAACGTTTAATTATGTCGCTAATTGTTTTAACCGTTGGTAATAAATCACCAAGTACGGTATCAAAGGAAGTACGATAACCAAAATCTTTACTCGTTGCAGCGACCAATGCTTGTTCATTTTCAATAAGCCGAGTTTTAATCTGTTTCAACAGCTTAATACGACTGGCGATAGGTAAATAAGGCTGAGCTAAAAATGCCTCATCAAGTTGTTTAAATTGTATTTGCAAAGGTACATCTGTGTCAGTCAAAACGTCATCTCTTTCAAAGCGATTTTATCAACTATAACCAGCAATGCATGTATGGGCAACATTAGTCGTATCAAAAAAACAGCGCTCACTAGGAGCGCTGTCGGTGGTTGGAAAATGGTTGAGAAGATAATCTAGTTATTAAAAACCAAATACTGCTCCTGCAATTGTCATTGTGACAAGAGTGATCATAACAATCGCAATAATATTCAGTGCAAAACCAGAACGGATCATATCGCGCATTTGAATTTGCCCAGAGCCAAAAACAATCGCATTAGGCGGTGTCGCAACTGGCATCATAAACGCACAACTACACGCAATCGCTGCCGGAATAACCCACACAAGCGGCGTACCAAATACAGATTCAGCTACCGGGCCTAATAGTGGTAAGAAACCTGCTGCTGTTGCTGTGTTACTAGTGATCTCAGTTAAGAAGGTAATTAAGGTAGCCACTGCTAGTACACTTAAAACCAATGGAATTGCACTTGCCCCTTCAATCATATGGGCAATGTATTCCGCAAGGCCTGATGACTTGATTTGTGCAGCCAGTGTTAAACCACCACCGAATAAAAGTAACACACCCCATGGCACTCTAGCTGCGCTTTCCCAGTCAAGAATACGCTCACCATCACCTTTGTTCGCTGGTAACACAAATAATAATAAGGCTGCTGCGATTGCTATACCGGTGTCAGAAATTTTTAAGCCAGAAAGATCAGCCAGTAACGGTCTGAAGATCCAACAAACAGCTGCCAAAACAAATACTATTGCTACACCTTTTTCTGCACGCTGCATAGCACCGAGCTCTTGTAACTGTGATAAAAATAGCGATTTAGTATCTTTACTCGCTGCTTTTGCACATTGTGTATCTACTTTATAAGCAAATTTAGTTAACCAAACCCAGCATAAAATAAGCATAACAGTCGCAAGTGGTACACCTACTTTCATCCATTCGGCAAAGCCAATATCAATCTTGTAGCTGTCTGATAAATACGCAGCCATTAATGCATTGGGTGGTGTACCAATTAAAGTAGCAATACCACCGATACTTGCGCCATAAGCAATTGATAATAACAATGCTTTACCAAATTGGTCATTATCAGGGTTAGACTGTTTAACCAACATAGTAATCGACATAGCAATAGGTAGCATCATTACTGCTGTTGCAGTATTTGACATCCACATTGATAAGAATGCTGTTACTAACATCATGGCTAAAATTTGCAGGCTAGGTTTAGTTCCGGCACGAAGCATTGTGTTAAGTGCAATACGCTTGTGTAAACCCCAACGCTCCATCGCGATTGAGATCAAAAAGCCGCCTAAGAATAAAAAGATCAAAGGGTGTGCATACGGTGACGCGACCCCTTTGATTGCTGCAATATCAGCAAGAGGTGATATTACAAGTGGCAATAATGAAGTCGCAGGAATTGGCACAACTTCACTGACCCACCAAGAAGCCATCCAAAATGCTAGGCCTGCGGTACGAAGTGCAGCTACACTCATACCTGCAGGAGGCTCAATAATACAGGTTAATAACATCATTAATGGGCCCAGAAGTAACATTACTGTGCTCATTAATGGGCGTGGCTGTGAGCCATCTTTTGTTTGATTTACTAATGACATACCGACTCCTTAGAACTTGTATTTAAGGCCAATTGCAACGCTGTTGTCTGATTCAAGTTCTAAATCTAAATCAGTATAGAATAAGTATGCTGTGGTTTGTTTATCAAAATTATAGTCAACACCCGCTGTCCATTGTTTACCTTCTTCAGCATGGCGAATTTTTGAGTCATCTTTAACGTATTGCAGTTTAGGTACCCATTTATCAATTGCATAGCTTGCACTGAGTGCATAGCCATTGCCTTCTTTCGTGCCATCTGTTGACTCGCTGCGCTGGAACAAACCCGCAAGCTGGAGGTTTTCAAGTTTCCATGCTGCAACCACACGGCTTGCCGTCAATTTGTTAAGTGCATCGACATGGCTAATAGCAACATAGTAGTCTTTTGATTTTAATGCACGGTCACCATAAATAACCGTTGCCGCAAAACCATCTTCATCGTTGCTGCTGTCATCTTTTGGTGCATAAGTCAGCGCAAGTGATGCGCCACCGTATGTTTTTGAGCTATAGGTAATGGTATCGCCGATACGGTCTTGACCTGGGATCAGCTGAGCGATATCTGCTTGTGTTTCATTAAAGCCGTCTAGTTTACCTTCAGAGTATTTAAAACGAGTGTCGTTACGACCCACAACGACCTCACCAAAATCTCCAGCAAGCCCTAAATAAGTATTACGCGCTGAAAATGGCTCGTTTGTGTCATCGTGCTCAAAGCCTTTTACTTGTACTTCATATTTAAATACCGCTTTAAGCGATTCTGTTAGTTTGTGGCTGCCTTTAATACCAATTCGCGAAAAAGGTGCCTCAATTTGTGTACCTTCGTCAACATAGCGCATAACGCCGGTATCTGTGTTTGCTATTTGAACTTCTGCTTTACCGTATACAGCGTACTCTGCTGCCATTGCTGAGCCTGTTGTGCTCGCTAAAATTACAGCCGCTGCTACGCGTGTTTTTGTATGAGTGAATATTGTTGTCATTATGCGCCCCTTATTAGGTTCAAATTGTTGTTCCTAACAAGTAAGGCAAGTTGGTTGCCAACTTAGTTAATTTTATAAAAAATAATAAATAACAATACGTTAGATTTATTTATCTATATAAGACTGGCTTTTATGGGTGGATATCCACACATTTTTAAAAACATGCTGTCACCAGTTCCACCCATTGTGAAGAGTTTAATCTGAGAGGGTTGTTTAGTCTTTGAACATTTCGCGATTAATACCGTATTTGGTCATCTTGTCGTAGAGAGTTTTACGCGCAATTTGTAAGGTGACCATGGTGTCTTTGATGCTACCGTTGTTACGCTCAAGGGCTTCTTCGATGAGTGATTGTTCATAAAAGCTAATTTTTTCGGCTAGGCTTAAGTCCTGAGCAAGTTCGTTCTCATTGTTTGAATCGCTGTATGAGGCAAAGGCTAGATCAGAGCCCAGCAATACAGCACGCTCGGCTTGATTTCTAAGCTCTCGCACATTGCCAGGCCAATCATAAGCAAGTAGTCGTTGTTTTGCCTCACTACTCAATGGTGCCGGTGGTTTATGAAAACGTGTAGCCGCTATTGAGCTAAAATGTTTAAAAAGTAATGGAATATCGGCTTTTCTGTCGCGCAATGCCGGAATACTCACTTTTACTAAATTTAGGCGGTAATAGAGATCGGCTCTAAACTCCCCTGCTTCGACCAGTGTCATTAAGTCTACTTTTGTAGCCGCAACTATGCGCACGTCTAAATCAATGGCGTGGTTATCACCTACAGGGGTTACTTTTCGCTCTTCAAGCACTCTCAATAACTTGACTTGTAAGCTTGCAGGTGTTGACTCTATTTCATCTAAAAACACAGTACCGCCTTTAGCAAATTCAAACTTACCTTGGCGAGATTGCGTTGCACCAGTGTACGCGCCACTGGCTGCACCAAAAAGTTCACTCTCAATGAGTTGCTCAGGGATAGCGCCGCAGTTTATGGCAACAAAATTAGCCCCAGAACGATTACTTTGATCATGCAGGTAACGGGCAACTAACTCTTTACCTGTGCCTGTTTCACCTTCTATTAAAACATCGGCGGGAGTGTCGATTACCGCATTGAGTAAATGCATCATTTGCTGCATTTGCTCAGTTTCACCTAAAATACGCACACCGGGCGCAGAGGTTTTCTCTACTGCTATTTTTAACGCGCGGTTTTCCATCACTAGAGCACGCTTTTCTGAAGCGCGAGCGATACAATCTAACAACTGCTCTGTTAGTGGCTTTTCAAATAAATCATAAGCGCCAAGCTGCATAGCTTTCACGGCAACAGATACATCAGCAAAGCCGGTAAGAAAAATAACCGGTAACTCGCTATCGAAGGCTTTAACTTGTTCTAAAAATGCCAAGCCATCCATTTTTGGCATGTTTATGTCGCTTAATACAATTCCCTCAAAACGACGACTCAATTTTGAAAGCGCCGCGGTTGGTTCACTAAAACACTGAACTTGATAACCTTCAATCTCAAGGAGTTGCTTTAATGAATCGCGGATCACCGCTTCGTCATCAATAACGATTACCTGATTACAGGTCGCTGCAACTACACTCATGATGGTTCCTTATTTGTTTGTAAGGTTATTATAAATTGTGCGCCGCCTTCAGGGCGGTTGTGCGCAGATAATCGACCGTTAAATGAGTCGATAATTTGCCGTGAAATCGATAAGCCCAAACCCAAGCCATTGCTGGTTTTAGTACTGTAAAATGGCTCAAAGATGTTACCTAACGCGTGTTGATCAATACCCGGGCCCGTATCAAGAATAGAGAGTTTTACGCGGTCATCGAAAAGTTCGAGCTCAAAACTCAATTCGCGTTTTTCAGATTCACTCATTGCTTGGCTGGCATTAGTGATCACATTTACCAATACTTGTTCAAACTTAACGCTGTCAACCCACACGGTTATGTGTGCGTCAATATCAGCAGCTTTCACTTCGATATCGTCTTGTTTTAATTGTGCACTGGCAATCATTAAGGCATTTTTTAACATACTTGCGAGGCTTTGCTGCCTAAGTTGAGTTTGCGCCGGTTTACTAAAATGCTTAAGTTGCGCGACAATCTTATGGACACGTTCTATGAGTGACTGCACCAGTACCAGATTTTCGCTGGCTTGCTCAATATTGCCTTTAATAAGTAACCGTTTTGCACTCACTAAATAAGTATTCATAGCACTTAAAGGCTGATTGATTTCATGATTAATGCCTGCACTTAATTGACCTATCGTTGCAAGTTTGGCTGTTTGGATCAGCGCTTTTTGGGCTTTTTCGAGCGCTTGAGTTCGTTCAATCACTTCTTGCTCAAGGCTGTGTCTTGAAAACAAAAGCTTTTTATAACCAGCAAAACGCACCATTGCCATATGAATTAATACCACCGCAATGGCATAAAACACACAAAACCAGAGGAGCCTTGGGATTTGCGCAAGCTCTACATTCGTCACATCCACCAGCACATTAGCTTTGGCGTTTATAATATCTATTGTTTCTGTCGCACTGATAAAGCGCGCTTCTTTGCCATCAAGTTGAATACTTTGCTGAGCGGTTTTTTCACTTAATGGCTTATGATTATGATTAAGCAAACTTGGTTTATGTGATAAGTATCGGCGTGACTTAACCAAAGCGGCCATTTGTTCACCACTTAGTGTATTAAGTGACTTTAAACGCCAATCGGCGACATCCGACATCACAATCACGCTATCTTCTAGCGCGATATAAAAATGGGTGCTGTCTGATGCATTAAGAAGCTGGCGGTCTTGTTCAAACTTTTTAGCATTCACTTTTAACGTGACAACGGCAATCACTTTGCCCTTCTCTATAACGGGCTCTGAAAAGTAAATTCCCCGCTCACTGGAACGCATACCTAAAGCAAAATAAGCAACTTTTTCACCTTGCTTGGCTAAATAAAAATATGGCCGAAATGCAAAATTACTGCCCAAAAAGGTGTAATCAACTTGCCAGTTACTACTTGCCACGACCGAGCCTGTTAAATCCATTAAATAAACATCAGATGCACCGCTGGCTCGTTGAATATCTTCGAGGTAATAGTTAACAGCCTGTTCGCCAGTACCTTTATTAACCAAAAAAGATTTAACCAAATCATTGGCGCTAACTAAGGTAGGAATAGTTTTAAAGCGGGCTAACTCGCTTGAAAAATAATGACTTAACTGAGTAGCTTGAACACGACTTTGTTGCTCTGCTTGTTGATAATCGTGAGCGCGTCCAAGGTAAAAAACTAACACAAGCAACAATAAAAGCATTGCACCTGCAAAAACTAACTTTTTACTTAATGACGACATTCAAACCTTTGAGATAAGCGCAACTAGAAATTGAACTGGTAGTGTAACGATAAATCTTCAGTTGTACCAGCAACTGCGCCATTGTCCATGCGTGGATCAAACACGTTATATTGTTTGCCTAACAGGTTTTCTGCCTTAAGCATTAGCTGGCTTTTGGCATTTAGCTGCCACTTTAAGCTACCGCCTAGCAAAGTATAGGCTGACTGTTTAAAATAGGCACCACTCACCGAGCTCACCTCAACTTTGTCTCGCCACAATACATTTAAACTTAGTTGCCAACTGTCAGATAAGTTATAACTAGTTACTAAGCTTGCAAACCGCTTGAAACTTGCATTAATTGGGTCTTCGAAGTATTGAGTATAGGTGCCTGTTACAGAGAACTCTTTATTTGATTGCCAAGTACCATCAAGTTCAATACCACTGTTTTGGCTATTAAAGGAGTTTGCAAAGGTAAATAAGGCATCATTAGATTGTGTAGGTTCAATGTTTATAAAGTCGTTTAATTCATTATAAAAAAGCACTGCATTAGCTTGTAACTCAGATGTTTGAAAATGCCAAACCAGCTCAGTGGTTTTTACTGACTCAGAGCGAAGTGCCGGGTTGCCTACTGTGACATCATCATTTGAAAAAAGCTCGTTAGTAACAGGTGTTCTGAATGACTCGCCATATTGTAACTTAACGGTATGCTCTGGGTTTATGACATATACACCAGCAAGACGAGGCGAAAGTTTGCTGTCGATGTTGTTCACCTCGTCATAGCGTGCTCCAACATATAAAGTAAATGCTTTTGTGTAAGGGATTTTTAGTTGCCCATACGCACTATATGTTTCAAAGGTGTATTTGAGGGCCGCAAACTCGGGAAAATCCATCACAGTAACAATACCTTGCTGATAATAGCTAGGATCTATAATTATCAGACCTGATTGGTCGTCGTAATAACTGGTGCGAACTCCAGCTTCAACTTGTTTAGCCTCTGAGTACTCTACTCCTGCAGCAAGCTGCCATTGATTATTAAATTGATAACTCAACTCAGTTTCAAACTTACTATCTGTAGTTTGCCAAGCTGGGCCAACTAAAAAGTCAGGCATATCATCAAATGCAACGATTAAACCTGCGCTAGAAATATTATGCTCAGTGTATGAATAACTTGAGTCAAGCTTTAGCTTATCGTTATTAACCCAGTTATATTTAATACCAACAAAGGTGTTATCACTAGTATGTTGGTTTTGCTTTGAGTAGCCTGCAAGATTTAAAAACTCATCGAGTTCTGTTTTGTTGTAACGAGCACTTAGTTTGAGCTTTTTGTAATCGACACCCGCTTCGAGATAAATTGCTTCAAGTGGATCTTTAACCCCTTGCGGGTAGCTTTCACCGTCTTTTTGATCATAAGAAAATGTCGCATACACAGCGGTACTGTCATTAACAGTGCGGTTAAACTGCCCTGTTGCCCCATAGCGACCATTATTGCCAACCACGAGTTGCATAGCATTTCGCTCTTTAGAGGTAACAATATTCATCACCCCTAAAAACGCATTACTACCATAAATCGCTGAGCCTGGACCGCGGATAAACTCTATTTTTTCGATGACTTCAATAGGAATATAAGGCATGTAAACAGAGGCTTTGCCAAATGATGACTCATTAACTCGCTCACCATTGATCATCACTAATACATTACCGCTATCAAGATAAACGCCTCGTGCATGGTCTTTAGGCACGGCGCCAACCCAGTCTCCACGCGTTGATTGCATACCTGGTACGAAGTTCATTATCTCATACGCATTATCGATACCGAGTGCTTGAATTTGCTTGCGGTTAAACACCGTCATAGTAGAAGGAACTGACGACAAGGTCTCAGTAGTTTTAGTTGCCAGATCAACATGTACCTCAAGCAAGTCCTCAAAACTTAAAGAAAATAAGTCTTGTTCTTCAGTTGAATGAGCAACCGAAGAGATGGTTGAAGCAACTACAATTGAAAAAAGTGCTGAACATCTTAATAGCTTCACGCTGCGAGATACCTGTACTAATAGCCCATGCTGCAAAAGCAACACACTGTTTACACTATTAATACAAAAGATTGGCAAGCTTGCAATGTTTTTATAATTTTAGTTGAAGAGTTCTCGGAAGTAGATACAAAAAACCCATTTTAAACTAAAAATGGGTTTTAATATGAAGCTTAATTAAGCTGTTTCAATATTACCTGTCCGCTTTGCTTTGATGTACTTATATAAACCAATAAGTGACGCTGCTATCCAGAAAATTTCGATAACAAAACTAGCAAGGTTAAAGTTATAACAAAGACTAATCAGTAACAGAATTGCCCCTGTTAAGTTCATCATGTTATAAACAAGGCCGGTTGGCGATGCTTTATTCAGTTGTAATAAAAAGAAAGCACCAACCACTAAGAATGTGCCTGTCATGCCAATAATATCAAATAAAAGTGCTATCACGTGCGTGAATCCATTTTGTTCATGTGTTTATACCCATACAACTGGCCCAATCCATGGGGAGGGTTGTTTTCATTCATTGAAACAGCAAACCGGTCAATAGTATCAGAGCATGAGGAAGAAACGAGGATAAATGTCCGTATTTTAAACCTATTTATGTATCACCTTACCACCGATGATTTTTAGAGCAGGTGCGCCACGGATCATGGTCTCACGGGCAAATTGACGTTGGCAGTCAGGGCAAATGCCTGTTTCATTGGTAAAGTCTTGGCTAATACGCTCTATAAAGCATTTAACCAAGGCCCCTTTTCCACCTTTGCGGTATTTAAATAATTGGCTTTTACATTGTGAGCAAAAAATATCGACTGTTTTAGTTGGGCCTTTTTTATTTGGTTTAGCCATTAACTACCCGATTTTACTTCTAAAACGGTGATCCTACCATGTTAAGACCACAGTCCCAAAACTAGACCAATAAGTGAAAACTGTAATATAGAGTAACTTGCATTCACCAAAAAAAGCTTTAATGGGCGCTGCTCAAAAATATAACCAATCCCCAAGGCACAGCTAACCCAACATAAACCAATAATAAAGCCAGTACCTACTGCCACTCCTACATTGACGTGCGAGCCAATGAATAAGGATAAACTAAAGGCGATTATGCAGCATAAAATAAAACTACCACCAAAGACTTTAATTGGATTGATACTTTGTAAATCAAGCTCTGTTAAACCACAGCTTTCCATCCAAATTCGCTTAAATAGCCAAGGTGAGTACCACAGCGCGCCTAAAAGAAATGAGGCAAGGCCAGCAAAAAAAATAGCAAAAAAATTAAGTTCTGAAAAATGCATATTGCAAACTCATACAACGAACAGTACTAATTTGACTGTAGTTAAGGATCTGCGATGCAGCAAACCAAAAAGACTTAGATTTATACCTGTCTATATCAAAATAATACTTTAGGATGTTACTCAACACACGTTCCCACCAAGGAAACAGCTTATTTATTGTTGAACTGGTTTTTTTTGTAATTTGCGCTGCAAAGTTCGCCTGTGCATATTGAGTTGTCGTGCTGTTTCGGAAATATTGCCATTATTACTATGGAGTACATGTTGAATATGCTCCCATTCTAATCGCTCTGGCGACATAACTTGGCTCGGCTTTGTATCTTCTAATGATGGGTTTGCTTCAGCGTCACCCAAGATTGTTTTTAATAATGAATTAAAATCAACAGGTTTTGGTAGGTAGTCGTCAGCACCTAAACGAATTGCTTCAACAGCACTAGCGATACTTGCAAAACCGGTTAATAGCACAATGCGAGCAGTTGGAAACTGTGTTCTTATCGGTTTAATTAAGGTTAAGCCATTGTCGTCACCGAGTTTTAGATCAACCAAATAGTGGCTCGCATCAACAGCGTTTAGTTTTTGCATTGCTTGCTCTTTATTATGGGCAAGCTCACATGCAAAGCCATGTTTTGTAAAACGCCTTGCCAGTGTGGTGGCAAGGTTTACATCATCTTCGATTATTAACAGTTTCATACGATCTTAAGACTTACGGTGGCAATTGCACCCTGCTGTTGGTGATTACATAGCGTTAATGAACCATCTAAACGCTCTAAAGTTACATTTGATAACAGTACTGCCATGCCCATACCGCTTTTGCTTGGCATTAACTGCCCTCCTAATGCGGACATTTGTTGCTCACTAAAACCTTGCCCAAAATCTCTTAAAGAAAGCGACAGTTGTTGGTTATCTATTTGCCAGTGAGCTTCTATAGTATTTTGTTGGTTTTTTTTATTCGCTAAAACTGCATTTTGTAACAAGTTCAAAATTGCTGGTAATAACATAGCATCACTCAAAATGGAGCACTGTGGTGCATCATTGAGCCACTGTAAGCTTTGCTCAGGAAAATGCAATGTCATGGCATCTTCAATTGTATGCTGTAATGTTTGAGCGCTGATCACCTTTTGTGTTTCACCGGTTCTTAAGGCATTTGATAGTGCCCTAAAATGTTCAAGTTGCTGTTTACACTGTGCCAATGGCTTAGCCATTTCTTGCACAATGGGATCATCAGCTTGTTGTTCTTGCAACTCTTCAAATAAAAGCTGCAAATTTGCAAGAGGTGTTGCTAATTGATGCGTAACTTGCGCGGCAGCGCCGTCGAGTGTTAATAGCTGCTCATGCCTAAGTTGCTGTTCACGGGCCTTTGCAATAGTAGCTTCTCTGGCCCTTAACGTGCTATTTAATGTGCCAATAACAAATGCGATAACAATGGCGCTGATAACAAAATTAATCCACATGCCAATAAAATGATGAGTCATTTGCATTTGGTGCATGGTGTGTTCAGGCATCTTTATCAATAAAAAGCTATAAGCTGCAATTGCCAGCACAGCGGTATAGGCAAGTCCTTTGGCATTAACAGATACCGCAGCTATCATAATTGGTAACAACAATAACGACACAAACGCGTTAGTTGCCCCACCACTCAATGACAAAAGTATCGTCAAAAACAATAAATCAGCAGTTAACTGCATTAATACAGCAGAAGGTTTCGCTTTTGTTACTTTTCGATAAGCAAATATGCTCAACAGCTGAAAAATAGCTTCAATTAGAATAACGGATAGTAAAGGCAGTAAGGCAATTTGATGTTCAAATAAGAAGTACACAACCATTACAGCAATAAATTGCACTGCAATTGCGGCACTTCTTAACACCAGTAAGCGGCTAAGAGCCGGATCAGTTTGCATAGCAGAGGTGTTAATGATTATTCATCATCCATAGAAATTGTAAAAACAGCACATGGCGTGCCTTGATGAAACACCATTTGCCATTGTTTACCGTTAAAACGCCACAATGACATACGAATTGAATAGTTAAATTCTGAGCGAGCAGAACGTCTAAAGGCCGCCTGATAGCTCAATTGCGCTATGTTATCGCTTAGCATACGGCCTTTAAAATGTTGGTTGTAAAACTGCGGTACCACCTCAGTAGGCAAACGGGTTAATACTTGGAACTTATTAAAAGACGTGCCATCTGCTGCAATTTCGATGAAGTCATCATCTAGCAAAGCATCAAGTGCTTCTGCAGATTGTCTTACCTCAGGCTCTAACAACTGCCTTTCGGCATCAATCAAATGATTAAATAAAGTTTCTTTAATTTTGCCGCCCATAGTAACCCTTACTGTTTGAGCACTTTACCGCCCTTCATAACAAAGTTAACTTGTCTAAGTTCACTAATGTTATCAAGCACATTCATATTAACGCTGATAATATCTGCTTGTTTACCAACACTCAAGTCACCGAGGTTATCACTTTGGCCTAATAGTTTAGCAGCTTCAACAGTTGCGGACTTAATTGCCTCTTTAGGTGTCATACCGTATTTAACCAGTAATTCAAATTCTTTGGCATTATCACCATGCTTAGACACTCCTGAATCAGTACCAAAAGCAATTTTCACGTTATTTTTAAGCGCTAACTTAAACGATGCTTCCATCTTGGGCGCTACAACTTCGACTTTATCAGCAATTGCTTTTGGCATATTTGGGTTATTCTGCACTTCTTCTTTTACTGTAGCACCAGCAAGTAAAGTTGGGACTAAATAAGCATCTTGCTTTTTAAATAATTTAACGGTTTCTTTATCTAAAAATGAACCATGTTCTATTGAATCAACCCCAGCTCTGAGTGCCGCTTTTATACCTTCTGTGCCATGAGCATGGGCCGTTACCTTGCGACCTAAATGATGAGCCGTGTTAACAATGGCACTGAGCTCTTCATCAGTAAATTGTTGATTCACACCCGCTGCGGTATTACTTAACACACCACCTGTCGCGGTAATTTTAATCACATCGGCACCACTTTTGATAACATCGCGTACCGCACGAGTACAATCATCAGCACCATCACACACACCCAAGCCACCGCCTTGTGTTGCTTTGGTAATATCACGACGATAGCCATGCATGTCACCGTGACCACCGGTCGGTGTGATCATGTCTCCTGCAGCAAAAATACGCGGACCAACAATGTCGCCACGTTCAACAGCTCGTCTTAATGGGAAGATCACTTTATAGCTGCTACCAAGGTCGCGCACAGAAGTAAAACCGGCATCGACCGTGTGCTGTAAATATTTTAGAGAACGAAGTGCATAATCTGCTTCGTATTCAGTTGCCCATTGGTGTGGGTTACGCTTTGCATCACGCTCAAAGGTAACATGAACGTGCATATCAATCAGGCCTGGTAAAACCATCTGATTTTTTAAATCAATAACATCTGCATTACTAAGGTTTAACTGCTGTTTTGTTAAATAGCCTGCTTTAATTGCAGTAATTTTGGTATCGTCAATAACCAGTGTTTGCTGCTCTTTGACATCTTGCTCTGTGCCTACCAGCATTTTTCCAGCGTGAATAATGGTGGTTTGTGCATTAACCGTAAACGAAGATAATAAGGACAGTACCGATAATGTGCTTATTTTTAAGTTTATTTTTTTCATAATCGCCTCTTTTTTATACTAGGTTTAACTTAAATATCGAACAAATGCCATTATTTACGATGCAGTAAAGCGTTAAGCTAGTGTTGAGAGGTGATTTTTGGTATAACTTTGAAAAATTTTAACAAGTCTGACCACATAAAGAGAACACATTATGTCTTATGCCCAAATTACTGGCTGGGGTAAATGTATACCACCCGCTAGCATTAGCAACGATGAAATAAGTAACATTGTTGATACCAACGATGAATGGATCACTACACGTACAGGCATTAAATCTCGCCGTGTCAGCCATGTTTCTACTGCTGAACTTGCTACTGTTGCTGCAAAACATGCCCTAGCTTGTGCTGGCGTTGACGGCAAAGACATAGACTTAGTGTTATTAGCAACCTGTACACCATCAACGATGGTGGCAAATACTGCTTCATTAGTGCAAAAAAACATTGGCGCTGTTGGCGCTGCAGCAATGGATACTAACGCTGCATGTTCAGGCTTTTTATACGCTTTACAAGCTGCCACAGCACAAATTCGTGCCGGTATGATTAAAAAGGCCGTGGTTATTGCTGCTGAGCGCATGACTTGGTATGTCAACTGGTCACGTCGAGACAGTGCTGTACTGTTTGGTGATGGTGCGGGTGCCGTTGTGTTAGAAGCCTCAGATACGCCATCAGGCTTACTTGCGACTAAAACAGGCTGTGATAGTGAAGACCGCGATATCCTGCATATTGAGAACTTTGGTAGCGATTTAAATAAATATGAGCCAATTGGTCCGTCAAACTTATTATTCGAAGGTCGCGAAATCTTCAAACGTGCAGTTAAAGGCATGAGTGAAGCCTGTGATGACGTGCTAAACCAAGCGCAATTGCAACTTGATGATATTGATGTATTAGTTCCTCACCAAGCTAATTTACGTATCATCCAAGCCATTCAGCAACGCTTAAAAGTAGCTGACGACAAAGTCATGGTGAACATTGCCGATTACGGTAATACCTCTGCAGCGACAATTGCAATTGCAATTTGTGAAGCTGTTGAGCAAGGCCTCATCAAGCCTAACTCAAACATTATGTCAGCAGCCTTTGGTGCTGGTTTAACTTGGGCTGCAAGTTATATTAAATGGGGCGAACGCGTTACACCAATTGCGGTATCTGATGCTGCTCTACCTGAGTGTGATAAAACAGGTCTTGAACTTGTTGCGCCAGCTGTTGCGGCATGTAAAGCGGCAGAGTAATACCCTACACTCATTAATAGAAAAGCGCGGCTTAGTCCGCGTTTTTTTATGAGCATAAAAGGATTAGACCATGGAATTATTAGGCATACATCACGCTGCAATCATCTGTAGCAACTATGAAAAGTCAAAGCACTTCTATAGTGAAGTTTTAAAACTGCCGATTATTCACGAACTATACCGCGCTGAACGTGACTCGTATAAATTAGATTTAGCGCTTCCTGATGGCAGCCAATTAGAGTTGTTTTCGTTTCCTGGCGCGCCACAAAGACCAAGCTACCCAGAAGCTCAAGGGCTTCGCCATTTAGCGTTTAAAGTTGCCGATATTGCAAAATCAAAACACTATTTAGAAACACAGGGTATTAGCGTAGAAGAAATAAGAGTAGATGAAATCACCGGGAAGCAATTTACATTTTTTGCCGATCCCGATGATTTACCGTTAGAGCTATATCAACTCTAAATTATTGAAAACGATCTTGTAGATAATTAAACACGGCACGAATGCCCAATGCTTCACCGCCTGCAGGACGACCCGGCAATGAGCGGACGTTCCAAGCCATCACATCAAAGTGAACCCAAGGCGTGCTTGGTTCGATAAACTCTTTTAAGTAAAGCGCGGCAGTGATTGCACCACCAAATGGCGTTGAAGCACAATTGGCGATATCTGCTACATCACTTTTTAATAATGCTTTGTATTGATCAAATAAAGGAAGTTGCCAAACAGGGTCATGACAGCTTTCGCCTGCATCTATTAATTTGTTCGCAACATCACGATTATTGGCGAAAAAGCCTGGTAATTCAGTACCTAATGCTACTCTACAAGCGCCTGTTAGGGTTGCAAAGTCTACGATTAGATCTGGATTATCGTTTTGTGCTTCAGCAAGTGCATCACACAGAACTAAACGGCCTTCGGCATCGGTGTTATCAATTTCAACAGTGATCCCTTTACGTGTTTTGATCACATCACCTGGTCTAAATGCATTTCTAGAAACCGCATTTTCAACCGCAGGTACCAATACACGTAAGCGAATTGGTAAGTTGGCAGCCATAATTAACTGTGCAAGGCCAATAACATGCGCGGCACCGCCCATGTCTTTTTTCATGTTACGCATGCCAGAACTTGGTTTTAAATCTAAACCGCCAGAATCAAAGCAAACACCCTTACCAACTAAGGTAATCTGCGGAGCATCTTTTGCACCCCAACGTAAATCAAGTAAACGCGGTTTGTTTTCCGAAGCACGACCAACCATGTGAATCGTTGGGTAATTTTGCTCTAATAATTCATCACCCACCCATTCGCTGAACTCACCATCAAAGGTGTCAGCTAAATCAGCCATCACTTGTGATAAATGTTGTGGCATCATATCTGCAGCAGGTGTATTGACTAAATCACGCACTAAATTAATTGCGCTGGCATGCTCAGTTAAACGCTTAACTAGGCTCTCATCAGCAATAGCAAGCTGCGCTCGCGGTGAAGCTTTTTCTTTATATTCACTAAACTCGTACCCACCTAACACAAAACCAAGTGCAACTTGCTCAACGAAAGTGTCATCACCCTGGATTTGATAGCAACCTGCAGGAAGCTTCGTAGATAGGTCGCCTGCTAACCAAAAGTCATTAAGATCATTGACTAAGCAATAAACATGCTCCAATGAACCCGACTCACTATCAGCAATAAGGGCAATGCCTTTATTTTTAAAATCACAGTTTGATAACCAGTTTTGAAGTGATTGTGGTTGCTCAGTTAACCAATCGGTAAGATTTGCTTTTGCAATAAAAGAAAGGGGAATACCCGTTGAAGAATGGCGAATTAATGCACTCATTAAACGACTCGTTATAAAGAAAAGATAACTAAGCATACCAATATCTTGGTACAAAAGGTATAGGCAAAATCAGATTGCCAAACCCAAATCAGTGTTTGTTTTGCTTCTCTTTTTCTTCTTTTTCGACTTGTTGGTCTAGCTCTTTAAGTGACTTATTAATATTGAATGAACTTGGTAATACATCAACACCAACCCACTGCCCTAACTTAACAACAAGGGGGATGGTAATGGGTGCAAATGGCAATACAGCAAATACACCCAAACCTAAGCCTTTCAAGATATCTAAGAATTGTTCATTAGCAGTATGTAACTCTTCTTTACTAGCTAGGCCTTGAGTGTACCGCCTATATATATGAAGCATTTCTTTGGTTTCTTGCTTTTCTTGAGCAAGCGCGATTTTAAGTGCTACCATAGCGCGCTTAAAACGTAATGTTTGACGCTTTTTGGTAATTTTGGCTACTCTGAACGGAGCCCTATGAATAACTTTGTATAATCGCATTTAGGTATTTTCACACAGCATACGAAGTTCACAAAGCATAATTTACTTATATTAGTTTTTGACTTATCCTTAGCACTCTATTATTAATTATTTTTCATTAATTCAAATGGACCAAAAACAACTAAAGGACGAGCAAAAACCAACAAAGCCTGCTTCTGATGAATGTTGCGGTGGTGGTAGCTGTTGCCCATGCGTGTGGGATGAATACAAAGAAAAGCTTCAACAGTGGCAACTACTGAACGATAAGCAACAAACAAAATAGACCGTTCCAATTCCTTTTTTGCCTACATTTCACTCAAAACTTTCTGTTTTTAAAATTTTTTTAGATATTTTATATAAATTTTCACAAAAAAATAAATCGTAAAGAATAAATTATCCCCTTAAAATTCATACACATAATCCAAATAAAGTGAACACCAGAATAACCAACACAAGCAAAACAACATTAAATTAACAATTTGCAAATTATTTTCACAGTCTGTATAAGTTATTTACACCAATTTAGAGTTGGTGACCTAATCATAACTATTCTAACTGGGGAAGTCAGAATGAAATTCAAAAATAGCGCGCTGCAACAAGCAATTAAATTTGCTTTAGCAACAACAACTGCAGGTCTGTTTGTATCTGGATCTGTAATTGCGGCAGAAGAAGCAACTGAAGAAACAAAGGTTAATAAAAATGTAGAGAAGATTGCGGTAGTTGGTACCCGCTCTGCACCTCGCTCAATCGGTGACTCACCGGTACCAATCGATATCATCGGTGGTGAAGAGCTAGACAAAGGTGGTAACACCGATATGCTTGAGCTACTAAAAGGCTCTGTACCATCTTTTAACGTTCACCAAAACCCAATCAGTGATGCTGCATCACTTGTTCGTCCAGCAAACTTACGTGGTCTTCCTTCTGACAGTACACTAGTGCTTGTTAACGGTAAACGCCGTCACCGTGCATCAGTAATCGCTTTCTTAGGTGGTGGTATCAATGATGGTGCTCAGGGTGCCGATATCTCAGTTATTCCAAGCATTGCCTTAAAGCAAGTTGAAGTACTTCGTGATGGTGCAGCAGCTCAATACGGTTCTGATGCAATCGCCGGTGTAATGAACTTTGTATTAAAAGATGCCTCAGAAGGTGGCTCTTTCGAAATTCGTCAAGGCGAATACTATGAAGGCGATGGCGATACAACGCAAATTTCAGGTAACGTGGGCTTACCATTTACCGATAGCGGCTTTGCTAACTTAAGCTTCCAATATAAAACAGCTGACGCGACAAGCCGTTCAGTTCAACGCCCAGATGCTGCTGCACTTAACGCAGCGGGTGTACCAGAAGTATCTTCTCTTGCGCAAGTTTGGGGTGCACCTGAGGTAGATGACGATATCTCGATCTTCGGTAACATCGGTTTAGATATAAGCAACACAGCGCAATTCTATATGTTTGGTAACTACTCTGAGCGTGATGTACGTGGTGGTTTCTACTATCGTAACCCACATACTCGTCCGGGTGTTTATTCAAATGATGGCGGTGAAACACTACTTGTTGGTGATTTAACTGGCGATATGAGCGGTAACTGTCCTACCGATATCATGATTGATGATAACGTTTTAGATAACCAAAGATACATCGATCTAGTTGCTAACAACCCAGACTGTTTTGCATTTAACGAAATGCTTCCGGGCGGTTTTACACCTAACTTCGGTGGTAACATCACAGATACGGCATTAACAATTGGTACTAAAGGTGAAATCACTTCTGGTTTCCTTGAAGGTGCTTACTATGACTTAAGCGGTACAGTAGGTTACAACGAATCTCGTTACTTCATCTACGACACAATCAATGCGTCATTAGGCCCAGACAGCCCGCGTGACTTTAGCCCTGGTAAGTACTCACAATTAGAGAAAAACTTTAACGCTGATTTATCAAAAGGTTTTGACTTTGGTTTAGCGTATGACGTTAACGTTGCAGGTGGTCTTGAATGGCACGAAGAAACGTTTACAGTTGTATCTGGCGACGTAGCTTCATTTACTGCGGGCCCACTAACAGAGCAAGGTTTTGGTATCGGTTCAAATGGTTTCCCTGGTTTCAAACCATCTGATGCAGGCGAATATACACGTCGTAACTATGCAGCGTACGTTGATGTTGAAGCACCATTCACTGACGACTTCCTAATGGGCTTAGCGCTACGTTATGAAGATTACGATACATTCGGTTCAACAACTAACTATAAGTTAACTGCTCAATACCACTTAACTGAAGACCTGAATATTCGTGGTTCAATCAGTACTGGTTTCCGTGCTCCTACAGTTGGTCAAGCTAACGTAAGTAACGTACAAACTAACTTAAGCAGCGGTGTTCTAGTTGACTCAGCACTATTACCACCAACAAACCCAATTGCTGTGCAATTAGGTGGTACAGAACTTCAACCTGAAGAATCGCAAAGCTACACTTTTGGTGCTGTATGGACAATTGGCGACTTATTCTTCACTATTGATTACTACAACATCCAAGTTGATGATCGTATCAGTCAATCAGACAAAATTGAGTTGAGCCAAGCAGACAAAGACACGCTTGAAGCGGCTGGTGTACCAAACGTACAAAACTTAGCGCAAGTAAGCTTCTTCACAAATGACTTTGATACAACAACACAAGGTGTTGACGCTGTTGCAAACTATTCAACTGAATTATTAGGTGGTAGTTCAACATTCAGCTTAGCGTATAACTGGAACGACACTGAAGTAACTAAGTCGAGCCCAATTACAGGTGAATTTAAAGTAAGCCGTTTAGAAAATGACTTACCAAATCACCGTGCAACGCTTAGCTGGGCACAACAGTGGGAGAACTTCTCTGCATTTACACGTGTTAACTACTATGGCGAATACCAAGGCGTTCACGTAGATTACGATGCAACAGCTAAAACAGCTGATGCAGCAGTAACAATTGATGCAGAAGTTACTTACTTCCTAACTGAAGAAATTAGCTTGTCAGTTGGTGCGACAAACTTATTCGACCAAGAAGCAGAAAAGCTTGATTTCTTCGACCGTACTGGCATCCCTAATAACAACTGGGGTGGTAAATACTACGAGACTTCACCATATGGTATTAACGGTGGCTTCTATTACGTGAAAGCTACATATACTTTCTAAATAGAGGTGCTTTCTAGGTTGAGAGATCAACCTAGAGAGTCTATACCCCAGACTTTTCTGGATATTTATAGTTAATCAAGGCGAAAGACATTTCGCCTTTTTCGTTTTATAGTAAATAAAAATAATCAACATCGCCCCATCATTATGCTGTTAGAAAAAGCGAATCAACTACTTGCTGAAAACAAACTAAAAGAAGCAGAGTTTCATTTTAAAACGATTCTTGATGCTGAACCCGAAAATGGCCAAGCATTATTTGGTTTAGGGCGAATCGCTCTGCGCCTAGAACGCTATGATGCGGCAGTATATCTATTACAGCGAGCTTGCGAGCGACTGCCGCACATGCTCGAGCCACTGCATGCCTTAGCGGATGCTTTTAATGGCGTTCACTCACCGCAAGATGCAGTAACTGTACTTGAATACGCAAAATCAATTGCCAGCCATAACCCTGAACCACATTATTACTTAGCCCAACACTATTTGACTTATGGCGAACTCGATAAAGCCTATAACATCTTAAAACATGCGCTAACTATGGGTAACTACCCTGTAAAAGCTTATATTTTATTTGAGTTGGTACAGTTTGCTCGGTTTAACAACGAACAAAACTATATAAACGAACTCCACCACTTCTTAACGCTAACCGATAACGTCCGCTTAAAAATGGTCTGTTACTACGCCCTCGGCAAGAGTTACGATGTACTTGGTGATACACAACAGGCGTTTGATTATTACAAGCTTGCAAATAAGTTTCAGTCTAAATTGACGCAATTTAAAACCGCTGAGCTAGTTCCATTTTATCAACGTGTTATTGAACAAAGTCACGCCCAATTAATTGCCTCACGCGATAAAACTTTTAAAGGGACAGTTACACCAATATTCATAATTGGTATGCCACGCAGCGGCTCTACACTCATAGAGCAAATGCTAACAAGTCATAGTGACTTTGCGAGCCTCGGAGAAGATGCCAGTATCAGTAATCAGGTTGTTGCTTATATTGAACAAAAAACTCAGCGCCCCTACCCTGATTGCTTAGCTGAATTAGATCAAGGGCTTATCAACACAGCCCGGAATATTTATATTGAACGCTTAAAGCAAGCACCAGTGGTGCGCCCCTTTATGATCAATAAACTACCTTCAAACTATCAATCACTTGGGCTAATTTATTTATTGTTTCCAAACGCTAAATTCATCAATATGCAACGGGATTACAATGCCATTGCTTGGTCGGTGTTTAGCAACTACTTCGCAGAAAATGAGCCCTACTTTTGTTCTCTACCCGAGTTTAAACAATACTGTGATTTATATCAGCAGTTAATGGCACATTGGCACAACGTAATGCCAGAAGCTATTTTTGATTTAAGCTATGAGGAACTAGTGAGAGAAAGCGAACAAACATTAACAGCATTGTGTAAATTCTTAAACATTGAGTATAACAAGCAATTTTTAACTTTTTATAAATCGAAAAAGCCAGTGGCAACGCTCAGTAAAACGGCTGTAAGACAGCCGCTTAACGACAAAGCAATTGATAAATATAAACGCTACGAGAGCGCTATGCACACACTTATGAATGAGCCTCAAACCAGTTCAGCAGATCAACAAACTGATCAAAACGCGCCTGTGGGTGAGTAAGCATATTAATGTGATCATAATCGACCTTATGGCCAAACTTACGGCCATAAATGGTCATGGTTTGCTTGCCTGTGCCCGACTCTTCCATAAACTTTGCAATATCAATTGGCTGACATAGTGCTTTATCTTTGATACCCGCAACGTGCATGATAGGTGGTAGCGCTTTATCGGCTAATGCTTTGGCATAATCAAAGCCATCATCGGTGTCGACCCAAGGTTTACGTTTAGCCCATTGCATGCTTTGGTAATGCGATTTACGGGTTTCATCATCACTGCCCCACTTCAGCTTTTTAGCCGGCACAAAGCCATGCTTACGGGCAATTAAGGGTGCCAAGCCATACCAAATTAAATTACCTTGAATATACTTACTCGGATGATGATTATACAAAGACCGTTTAGAACCAAAGTAGCCGCAGGCTTTCACATCATTAATCAACTCAGGAAAACGGGCAAACACACTGTTCATCAACACCCCGCCCCATGAGTGAGCAACCCAATAACGGGCAGGCTCGCCTTCAAGCTGTTTAATTTTATCTAGAAATGCAGGAATATCTTCTAAAATAGCCTCGGTCTGACCATACTTTGCATGCTTTGAAATCGCAGGCTTACTCTCACCACGACCGCGCAAATCAGCTACATAGCAAACATAACCATGCTCAGCTAAAAATGGCGCCAAGCCTTTATTGCTGTGGGTGTAAAAAATTTTGCCATTTTCAACGGCACCATGCATAAAAAACACCGCAGGGCCTTTCGTATCAGTCTTACTGATACGGCGTAAATGTAAGGTTTGGCTTTCGGCTAGTTTAATAAACACCGATTCTTGTTTAATCGTCACGTTTGACCTTTTTATTCTTATAGACTCATCGTACCAGTGTTAAGTTACGCCAGTCTATTCAGCAAAGCAAGTGTGAATGTGGCGAGTGCCACTCAAAATGAGAATCTCAGGCACGATGAGATTTTGACTAAATTGTAACACCAATGCAGAGCCATTATTTATCGATGTTAGAAGTTCGAGTTACAGAAGCCTTTGGCTAAATGATCACTAACGAAAAGCTATGAAATGGTGCTGAAAAAGTTTGTTTGATGATTTCTATGGTTTCGGGGCTGATGTCTTTATAGATAAAGATACAAAATTTTATGTAGGAAACACCGAATAAACGCGAGGGCATGTCTAACCAACAAACATTTTTCGTGGGCTTCACTTATAAGTTCTAGCAATCATGATGCACAATAAAGTAGGCATTATATGCTTTATTGCTTGCTTTATTAGGCATTATTTAGGTTTATTAATATCTTTAAGCTATCAAAGTTTGGTATTTCCTTTACTAACCAGGAACGATTATTTCTTACGGAAAACTGGACTTCCCAGCTTTCACTAGTAGGATTTAAGACCTTCATCAATATTATGAAACAATGGAGCATTGAACCGAAAAATCAAAATGTATTTTAGGCCTAGATATTCTAAACATACTGAATGAGAAAGCTTCTGGATTTAAAATAAACTTACCGGAGCCTTTTTAATTCGAACTTCTCACCGCATCCGAATATACAAATCAATACGAATTATTTTCCGTCCAGTACATCAAGCAAATACCCTTCGGGCTATGGTACCAAGAATGTAGAGAAGCAACGTGTGCACACAAAGATTTTGATGAAGGTCGTTCCGTAACAAAACGCTCAAGAGGGAACCTCAATGTTTAGCTACCTCTGAAGAATAGATCCTTAGAGCATTTACGTTAACTCGCTTTGTGGCAGTTATATTTATAACCCATCTTTGGACAAAAACACGTTAGAGTATTTAATCAATAACGCCCACAATAAGGGGCTGATTAATAGTTTGCTAAAATGTGATGCGGAGAGGAACCGAGCAAACTTTTAGCAGTCCCGCTTTATTTGCCTTGTTATGTTGCTATTTTAAACCGCTCGTATTTTGTAGCATGTTCAGGTCGGTTCATTAAGTTTGCGGCATTAATCATATGCTCCCAAAACAAAACACCAGGGCTGATGTTGTTTTCCATTACACCATCTAATTCTTCCATAGCCAAACGAAGCTCGTTTACTGATAAGTAATGTAAAAAATCTTCTTTACTGTAACCAAAATCAGACTCTTTAATATCTGAGGGCAAAAGTTTATACGCGGCTAGTAACTCTTCTGATATTAGCTTCCACTTCTCAGTAGTACTCATAACTCTCCTAGCAACATAACGCCCTTGCTAAGTGGCTGACAACGCATAGCTACTCTACTTGAACAAACCACCGTAAACACTGTATCAAACTAGAATCAAAATTGCCGAGCGTTGACAGTCCATCTTGAGCAGTTTGTTATGTTTAAAGCCAAACAAGCCCACTATATGGTTTCGTTCTTAGAGATTCTAACCTGCTTTCCAGCGAACCTGAATGTATCTCTAGCTTGTGGCCATCAGGGTCTAAAATGTACAGTGATTGCCCTTCACTTTTGTTCTCTTTCCAAACATCTACCCCCAATGAAACGATGCGCTTCGCAAAGGCGTCAAATTCTTCAGATGCAATATCAAAAGCGACGTGGGTATAGTCGGCTTTTAGGCAAGGTTCATCGAGTGAAAGACAAAACCAGAGTTCACCTACAGATAAGTAAGCTCCCTTGTCCCATTTAGCATGAGCAGTGAACCCCAAAATATCTCTATAAAACTCAAGAGAGGATTCCAAGTCACTAACTGCAATAGTGATATGATTTAGTCCTAAAATCACCGCTTTCTCCATTAAACATAACGCCCGCATAATGGGCGGATAAAGCTTGGCTAAAATCGCGAAGAATGAGCGCCAGCCAAACTTTAGACGTCCATTTTTAATGCGCTTGTTAGGTGTACTTACACTCAAATGTTTTGTGTATATGCATTAATACCAATTAATTCGAAAACACCATTACCCGATTTTAAAGCGAAATTTATTGAAGAAACAAACATATCCAATGATAAAACTTCAAATTGAACCGTAAATTTTGCTGAATTCGATTCGCCATCTGAAACTGAAATAAATACAGCAGTATGGCCAGCAGAATCGATGCAATAAAACTTAAGAAAACAGTGTCCATAAGATGAGCCGACTTCACCTACTTCGAAGATTATTTCATCCGAATTAGACTTGGGAAAACTAGACAAATTTTCTGCGAGATCACGCAGCGATTGAGCATTAAAATACTGCTCCGTTTCTCCTGCGAATCGCTCATTGCATGCCTTAACCCATATTTTGGATGGATCATCTTGCAAAAACTCGAGCTCTAATCTGGGTTGCATCTATATGTACACCTAACATGTTTATAGCGAGCTAATCGCGCGTTTTTCTACCACAGCGTAGCTCGTTTTTCTTATTAGATTATTTCTAACAAACTTGTTAACTAATTACCAGTGTTATTAAAATTTAGGAGTTCTCGCTTTTACCTCAGGATAAAAACGAGCGATTGGGTCGTTTTTCTGACTATGCAAGCAATATATTTTGACAAAATAGAAAAGCAATTGCGGACGTTCGAAGCCCGCTTTTTTGAGAAATTCGCCAAACACGTCTTGGGGCAGAAACAAGTTAGCTTTTTCATCTGTCCGCTTTTTAAAATCAGACAAAATAGTACCGCGCGATCTAAACTTTATGTTACATAACACCCTTATTGCTCAATTACTTGTACTATTTTCTTTTCTGCTTCCTTCATAGTTTAAACTAACGTCTTACTCAAAAAGCATTATTTAACGCAGCGGCTGCTGTTTCGTATTTATAACATTAATCAGCTGTCACTTACCTCAATTAGTCTTTACACTCAAAACCTTTAGAGTCAACTTTGACAATGTTGTCTTTATTGCCACACGCTTTAATTGCCATTTCAGTGTGATTGCGCTCATTGTATTGTTTAGCAATTGCGCCAAGGCTTAGCAAAATTACTACAGCTATCACTATTTTTTTAAATTTAGACATAAACATTCCTTTGAAAACAGACTACTTAAAACACAACGATTTTGCTCTTTTGATGGGGCATAGAGGCTCACATTACCAGTTGCTTAAGACGTAAAAGGTAAAAGAACAAAGAAAAATACTATTAGTCATTTTTTATAAGCTTCCTTGTTGTTTTTAATATTCAATTAAAATACACAGAAGCTCGATTCCTTCGATTGTCTTTTACAAGATAAAGTGCTTCATCTTCATTTTTAATTATTTTTTCTAACTATTTCAAGTTAAAAATGATTTTTGCATACCATGTTATTAATGAGACTAAGCAAAAATATCCACCGCAAACTAACTCAGAGCAAAGATTTATTTGGTACAATCAGCCTTTGATATGGCTAACAGATAGGTTTTCCTTAATGCATCCGCGAAATCGCCACTTAAATGGCTACGACTTTACTTTGCTATGCAAAGATACTCCTGCCCTAACACCTTATATAACGCAAACTCCAGCGGGCACTGATACCATTGATTTCACCAATGCATTAGCGGTTAAAACCCTCAACCAAGCGTTATTAAAAAGCCATTATAAAATCGATTTTTGGGATTTGCCCGACAACTACCTTTGCCCACCGGTTCCTGGCAGAGTTGATTACATTCACCACTTGGCCGATTTATTAGCAAACGATAACCAAGGTCATATTCCTACGGGTAAGCAAGTAAAAGTGCTTGATGTAGGCACGGGTGCAAATGTGATTTACCCGCTTACGGGTAATCACGAATATGGCTGGCACTTCACGGGCTCAGATATTGATGCTTTGTCTGTTAAAATTGCCAAACAAATCGTGCAATTCAACCGCCTTAAAATTAATGTTAAGCAGCAAAACAACGCCGATAAAATGTTTACGGGCGTGATATCGAATAAAGATGTCTTTCACCTAACTTTATGCAACCCACCGTTTCATGCCAGCGAGCAACAGGCCAAAGCAGGTACTGAGCGCAAATGGAATAACCTAAACAAAGCGCCACAAAAAGCGCTTAATTTTGGTGGCCGCCAAAACGAGCTTTGGTGTGAAGGCGGTGAGCGCGAATTTATCAGTAAAATGTGCATTGAGAGCCAAGAGTTTGCAGAGCAATGTATTTGGTTTACATCGCTTGTTTCTAAGTCTGACACTTTACCGCATATAAAAAAGTTACTTAGCACACTTGATGTGAAAGACGTAAAAGTTATAAAAATGGCACAAGGCCAAAAAATAAGCCGCTTTATTGCTTGGAGCTATTTTGACCAAGCCGACCGCGAAGCCATTCTTAACGAACTAGTATAAGGACAATAAAATGATCGACTTTCGTTCAGACACAGTTACAAAACCAACAGCAGCTATGCGCGCTGTCATGAATGACGCCCCAGTAGGCGACGACGTTTATGGTGACGACCCAAGCGTTAATCGGCTTGAACAATATGCTGTTGAGCGCCATGGCTTCGAAAGTGCTCTTTATTGTAGCTCAGGCACGCAAGCAAACTTACTGGCATTAATGGCACATTGTGAGCGTGGCGACGAATACATTTGTGGTCAACAAGCGCATAACTACAAGTTTGAGGGTGGCGGTGCCGCTGTATTGGGGTCTATTCAACCGCAACCAATTGAAAATAATAGTGATGGCAGCATAGATTTAAACAAAGTTGTGGCTGCGATTAAAGCTGATGATTTTCACTTTGCTAAAACCAAACTACTTAGCTTAGAAAACACCATTGGCGGCAAAGTTCTCCCGCTTAGTTATCTTAAACAAGCTAGAGAGTGTGTTGATAAACATAACCTTTCTCTGCACTTAGACGGTGCCCGCGTATATAACGCTGCGGTTAAGTTAGGTGTTGATATCACTGAAATCACCCAGTATTTTGATTCAGTGTCTATTTGCTTATCAAAAGGACTCGGTGCGCCGGTTGGCTCACTATTATTAGGTAGCAAAGCACTGATTGATAAAGCGCGTCGCTGGCGTAAAGTGCTCGGCGGTGGTATGCGCCAAGCGGGTATGCTTGCAGCTGCAGGCCAATATGCACTTGAGCATCACGTAGCAAGGCTTGCTGAGGATCACGATAACGCGGCGTATTTAGCTGAGCAGTTAAACACGTTAGCTGGTTTTGATACGTCAACTTTTCAAATCGATACCAACATTGTTTACGCAAATGTTGCCGAACATATCGATTTAAAAGCAGTGGCACATGCGTTAAAAGAGCAAAACATGCTGTTTTCACCGGGTAAACCACTGCGATTAGTGACCCATTTAGGCGTCACTAAGCAAGATATTGATAGCTTTATCTCGGCATTAGCGGCCGAGATTTAACGCTTCTTTGTAATGTTTGCGGCACACCGATACATATCGGTCGTTGCCGCCAATTTCTACCTGATTACCATCTGCAATCGCTTTGCCATGCTCATCAGTACGCAATACATGATTAGCTTTACGCCCGCAATGACACACCGTTTTTAACTCAATAAGTTTGTCAGCCCAGGCAAGTAGATATTGTGAGCCACTAAATAACTCACCTCTAAAGTCGTTACGTAAGCCATAACACAGCACCGGAATACCAAGCTCATCAACCACATCTGTTAATTGCATTACTTGCTCTTTTGATAAGAACTGGCACTCATCAACTAAAATACAATGGCGCTTTTGCTCTGCATTTAATGATTTGATCAATTCAAATACATCGATATCAGCATCAAAAATATGGGCATCAGCTTGTAAACCAATTCGTGAAGACACCTTGCCAACACCTGCTCTATCATCAATAGCCGCAGTTAAAATAACCGGTTCCATACCACGCTCGCGGTAGTTAAATGCAGATTGTAAAAGTGTGGTAGATTTGCCTGCATTCATTGCAGAATAATAAAAGTACAGCTGTGCCATGATGTTGCCCAAATTTTAAAGTCGCAATATGCTACCCTAATCGCGCGGCAACATCATCTATTACCTTACTCTTATTACTTGAAACCTTGTCCCAGTAAAATTGCTGTTTTATAACAAGCCTTCGTGTTTCAGTAACCACTCTTTTCTTTCAAGGCCACCCGCATAGCCTGTGAGTTTACCGTTTGCGCCAATAATCCGATGACATGGCACAATAATACTAATGGGGTTTTTACCATTTGCAGCCCCCACTGCACGCACCGCTTTTGGATTATTAATGGCACTTGCAATATCTTGGTAACTTCTGCTTTGACCAAACTCAACATCCATCAGTGCACGCCATACTTGCTTTTGAAACTGGGTACCTTGGGTATCTAGCGGAACAGTAAAACGCGTACGCTCGCCGTTAAAGTATTCATTAAGCTCACTTACACATATTAAAATGGGTGTAAGGGTGTGCTCATCAACAACCTCTGTTTGCATCTCAACCACCGGGTAAAAGCCAACGTAACTGACGCCTTTTGACGTACTTTGAATGGTAATATCGCCAATCGGGCTTGGCATAATAACTTGTTGCATACTCATAATTGTTGCCATAGTTGAAAAGTTAAATAAGAGCGAAATGGCGCACAGTGCTCGCTATTAAATTCGCTTATTTCAGCGAGGGCTTTTTTAACCCCTAAGTCGCCCGCCAATAGAATATCGGGGTGGCTTTGACCGCGTAGTTTGGCGTAATTAACTGTCCATGGGCCAATGCCTTTGAGCTCTAACCAATTATTAAGCTCTTGATTATCTGGGTTTTGCTGACAATAGGCACTTAAACGCCGTAGCGCATCTTTGCGTGATTGTGGCATTTTAAAAAAATCGAGCTCAGAATTGGCAACCCATTCAGGGCTTGGAAAATAGTGGTTATTACTTTGCTGATTAAACTCATTTACAAGCTGTGTTACTAAGTTATGAGCCGCTGTAACACTTACCTGCTGACCAAGTACCGCACGAATACCTGCTTCATACTCAGACCAAATTCCCGGCAAACGAAGTCCAACACAAAGCGGCATTGCACCTTTTAGCTCTGCATTTAAATGCTGTTCAATAGTGTGCGTGTCGGCATCTAAATCAAGCACACGACGAATGTTATGGATCACTTGCTGTAAATAGCGGGTGTTATCGATATCAATAACCACTTTAAAATGGTTTTTATGCTCAACAAAATGCGCGGTAAATTGCCCTTGGCAATATTTATCTTTAAAAGTGCGACCATAGCTCGTTGCGCTTAGCCATTCTAGACCACTAATTAAGCGGCGCTGTAAAAAGTCATGGAGTGCTTGCCAGTTATAAGGCGGCCTAAATGCTAGTGTTAAAGTTAATGTTGATGCTGGTTTTTTATCTGACTTGCGTAACTTTGACGGGGCGATATTTAACTGCTTTAAAAAAGCATCATTAAAACGACGAATACTATTAAAGCCTGCCGCAAATGCGATATCAGCTACCGACAAATCAGTTTGTTGTAATAGCTGCTTGGCAAAATTGCATTGGTTAAATAATCGATATTGGGTGATCGACAGTCCAAAATGTTGGTTAAACAAACGGCGTAAATAGCGGCTTGACACCCCTAGTCTGTCTGCTAAAACCTCGCAATCGTAGGCCTCGCCTTTATCAATCAGTTGTTTGGCACGTAATGCGGTGGTTTTAGTACCTAACCAAGCTGGGCTATTCGGAGCACTGTCTGGGCGACAGCGAATGCAGGGTCGAAAACCATCTTGCGCAGCCAAGTGCGCGTATTGGTAATACTCAACGTTCTTTTCTTGTGCCGTTGGTGCAGGGCAAATTGGTCTGCAATAAATGCCGGTGCTTTTTACAGCTACAAAGAACACCCCATCAAAGCGTGGGTCACGGCTTTGCCTTGCAGTTTGCCATTGTTGGCTAGTCATAATTATTCTCGTTACACGCTAATACCGTTAGCTTAACTGAATATTATTTTTTGACTAGCCAGTTTCGGACCTTAACTATTTTTTAATTGCTGCTAAATATCGGCGCTCAACTTCCGGCCAATTGATCACTTCGTAAAATGCCGCAATATATTCAGGACGACGATTTTGATACTTCAAGTAATACGCATGCTCCCACACATCAAGCCCTAAAATAGGCGTGTGATTTTGCATTAGTGAGCTATCTTGATTAAGGCTACTTTCAACAACCAACTGGTTATTATCATCAACACATAACCACGCCCAGCCACTGCCAAAGCGGCTTACCGCTGCATTAGTAAATTGCTCTTTAAACTCATCAAAGCTACCAAACGTATCAACAATGGCGGTGTTTAACTCTGCACTTGGCATACCGCCGCCATTAGGTGACATAACTTGCCAAAATAATGAGTGATTATGATGGCCACCTACATGCTCTTGCACTGCTTTTTGTAATGACTCAGGCATTGATGAAATAGTGCGGAGTAATGTTTCAGCATCTTGCTCTGAATAATGGCTGCCCTCTAGTGCAGCATTCGCTTTATTGATATAGGTTTGATGATGCAAAGTGTGATGAATTTCCATGGTTTTCGCATCAATGTGCGGTTCAAGTGCATCATAGTCATACGCTAAATCGGGTAATGTAAAAGGCATACTGATTCCTTATCGTTAATGTAATAACTGCGTTTTGTGGGGATGCTCAGCTAATAGCTGATTAATACGGTTAATGAGTGTCGGAAATGCCGATGCCATGCTGCCAAACTTAACCAGCTCATAATAGGTTTTATGATGATGGTGCAGCACCAAGGTGCGAACCTGCTGCTCAGGGTGATTTAATAGCACGCTTAATCTTTGATGAGCATGGCAAAGCCAGGTGCAGGCTTTATCGGGTTTTTGCATCACTTTAAAAGTGTCGGCAAGATTCAAAGTAGCAACAACAAATGCTGCAATACAATGTTCTAGCGAGCGTGTTACCGACTGATTGACTGGGATATTAGAAAATTGCGCAAGAAGTGTTTCGGCGCAGCTGCTTGCAACCATGTAATGATCACGTGCAGTAATAAGCTCGCCAGATTCAAATGCTAAGTTGCCTTGATAAATTGCACTTTGCCAAGGGGCAAGCGCATCATCAATGGCGTTTGCAGTTAAAGGTGTGTGGCGTGTTGTTTGAGTCATAAAAATCACCTGCACTTATACCAATCTTTGTATGTGTATTTAAACTACACACAGAAAAACCCAAATGCAAATGATTTTTATTTATATTGGTGTTTGTCAATTTTGAGCTATATCAAAATTACTTATTGATGCGCAAAGTCGATAAGCTCTTGGCCTGTCAGGCGGTAAATAATCCATTCGTTTTGTGGTTTAGCACCAATACTATCGTAAAAATCAATGGCTGGTTTATTCCAATCAAGTACCACCCACTCAAAACGACCACAGTCTTTTTCGAGTGCTTGCTTAGCAAGATATTGCATAATTTGCTTACCAGCGCCTTTACCACGGCTATCAGCACTGACGTAAAGATCTTCTAAATACAAACCATTTTTGCCAAGCCATGTAGAGTAATTATAAAAATACACAGCAAAACCAATTGGTGTGTCGCCGTCTAAACAAATAATACTATGCGCCGTTGCGCCTTCACTGAATAACGTTTTTAAAATAGCTTGCTCGTCTGTTTTAACTGCGTCGGGTTCTTTTTCGTAGATAGCAAGTTCGGTAATAAAATGTAGTATTGTTGCAGCATCACTTGCGACTGCCGGACGAATTGTAATTGCGTTACTCACTCTGTATTCCTTTTTTACATCATTATTGTAACGCCCAGTTTATAAGGGCTTTAGCATGGTGTAAACGCCCTTTACAGAATTACACGGCATTAAAAAAGGGGGCTACTAAAAGTTAGCCCCATTTGCTTTATTTACTCATCGACTTATAAAGTACCGGCAGTACAAATAAAGTTAAGAATGTTGCACTGACCAAGCCGCCAACGATAACCGTTGCAAGTGGCTTTTGTATTTCAGCCCCTATGCCTGTGCTTAGTAACATCGGAATAAGCCCAAGCATTGAAGTAAGCGCGGTCATTAGTACGGGTCTGAGCCGTGAAACAGCCCCTTCAAATACCGCTTTATCTTTGCTATCGCCGTGACTCACTCGGTGATTAATGCTTTCAACCATCACCACACCATTCAATACCGCAACACCAAACAGCGTAATGAACCCTACTGAACTGGGTACAGATAAGTATTGCCCAGAGACATACAATGCAATCACCCCACCAATTACAGCGAGAGGAACATTGACAAGAATAAGCATCACTTGCGATAAGTTACTAAAGGCAAAATAAAGCAATAACGCGATGAGTAATAAGGCCACTGGCACCACTATCATTAGCCGCTTTTGTGCCCGTTGTTGGTTTTCGAACTGGCCGCCAATCGCCACGCTGTAACCACTTGGTAACTGCACTTTATCAGCAATCGCAGTACGAATATCCGCAACCACAGAGCCCATATCACGCCCCTGTACATTCGCTTGAATGACTATGCGTCTTTGAACATCATCGCGACGAACTTGCGGAGCGCCAGACTCAATCTGTACATCGGCTACATCACCTACCCTAACAATGGCACCCGCGGGAGTACGCAGTCGAAGATCAGCAATCACATTTGGGTTTTGGCGATAACTTTGCGCTATACGCACATAAATATCATAGCGCTCATTGGCATTAATAATTTGCCCTGCTGATTGACCACCAATACCGTGCTGGACTACATCCATTAGATCAGCTACCGATAAACCAAAACGCGATAACGCCAAACGGTTGGGTTTAACTATAAGCTGTGCTTCGCCGCCTATTTGCTCCATCGCGACATCTTTAGCGCCAGGTATTTGCTGAACTAGCAGCTCAATTTGTTGGCCTTTTTCACTTAAAACAGCCAAATCACTTCCGAACAACTTAATGGCCAATTGAGCCTTTACACCCGATAAAAGCTCATCTACTCGGGTTGCTATGGGTTGTGAAAAGTTAAACAAAAGCCCAGGAAATTGCTCAAGCTTGGCTTCCATTAACTGTTGCAATTCGACACGTGTTTTCGCGTTAACCCATTGCTCATGTGGCTTTAAACCTAAATAGATTTCAATGTTGTTAACCGGTTCAGGATCGCCCCCCACTTCTGCCCGACCGATTCGGCTCAGTGCATATTCCACCTCGTTAAATTCAAGCAACATGGCTTCAAGCTTTGGAGCCACTGAGATTGCTGTTTCGAGACTTGCAGATGGAGCAAGAGTCACACGTAGATTAATCGTGCCTTCTTCAAGTTCTGGCACAAATTCAGTACCCAGCTTTGGTAGCATAACAGCCGCTACAATTAGTAATAAACCTGCAATAGCTAAAACGCTGTGTTTAGCCTGCAATGCTTTTTGTAAAGCCCGTTGATAAAGCATATCGATAGGTTTTAGTAAGATACTTTGCTTTACTGTCACGCCCTTAGCAAATAAATAAACACACAGTGCTGGCACCACAACTAAGGCAACAATTACAGCGCTAATAATCGCAAGCATAATACTCACAGCCATTGGCTGAAATAACTTAGCCTCAACGCCTTCAAAGCTAAACAGTGGTAAAAATACCGTAAGAATAATCAAAGAGGCAAAAAAGATAGGCCGTGCGACTTCTTTTGCAGCAATTGCAACCAGCTCGGCGGGTGGCTTATGTTGATTGTGCTTCATCCCTAAGTGCCTAAATACATTTTCTACCATAACAACCGAGCCATCTACCAGCATGCCGATGGCAACAGCTATACCCCCTAATGACATTAAGTTAGCCGATAAGCCAAGCCATGCCATTACACTCAGTGCTAAACCAATCGAAATAGGGATCGATAATAACACCAAAAATGTTGCTCTTAAATCCAACAAAAATAGCGCTAATACTATGATAATAAATACAAAAGCTAAAAGCAGTGCATCAATAACTGTTTGTACCGCTTGGCTTATAAGCTCTGCTTGGTCGTAAATTGCTTTAAATTCAACCCCATTTGGCAGTGCTTGATTTATCATCTCGACACGCGCGTTAATGCCATCAATCGTTTGCTTGGTATTAGCGCCCATTCTTTTCAGCACGATACCTGTGACCACTTCACCCCGATTCACTATTTCGCCTTGATCATTGCGTTTAGATAAGGTGACTGAGCCTTGGCGAATTTCACTGCCAAGCTCAACATTCGCAACATCAGCCACTTTAACGACCGTACCATCAATGGTTTTGATAGGCGTTTGCGCAATTTCAGTAAGCCCTTTTTCGCCTGGGGTAAACCAACCTGTACCACGAATAACCAGCTGCTCTTGACCTCGGTTCATATACCAGCCACCCACATTGCTATTGTTAGCATCTAGTGCGTCACTAACATCTTGCTGTGTTAAGTCATAGGCTAGTAGCTTATTGGGATTTAAGTTTACTTGATACTGCTTGACCTCACCGCCAAATGACAAAATATCAGTAACACCATCAATAGGTAATATAAGTAATTTAACCACCCAATCATTTAAGCTACGTAGTGCCATGCTATCTATGTTTGCATCTGGCTTTGCTTCAAGTAAATACTGATAAACTTGTCCAAGCCCTGATGTGTTAGGGCCCATTGTTGGCATACCTACACCGTCTGGGATCAACTCTTTAGCAGACTGCAAACGTTCAAAAACCAGCTGCCTAGCAAAGTAAATATCAACACCTTCTTTGAACACAACAGTGACGCCCGATAACCCCGTTTTAGAAATAGAACGAACTTGCTCTACATCGGGTAGTGCATACATAACCGCTTCTATCGGGTATGTGATCAGCTGCTCAACTTCTTCAGCCGCCAGCCCTGGCGCTTCGGTATTAACTGCAACTTGCACATTCGTCACGTCAGGAAAGGCATCTAAATTGAGTTTTGGGATCATAAATAAACTCACAGCAATCGCCGCAAGCAAGGCCAATAGCACCAGTAAACGATTTTTTATCACCGCTTCAATTAATAAATTAAACATGCGTCACCTCTAGTGGTTATGCGGATCAAATCCGCCTTTAGCTAGCTGTGATGCAATAAAAAATGCACCTTGGGTGACAACCTCAAGTCCGGCTTCAATACCAAATACTTCGCGATAATCACCAAAACTTCTGCCAAGGCTTACTTCTTGTGCGACAAAACCACCATCGTCATCAACAACAAATAATTGCCAGTCACCATCTGCGCTGCGAGTTAAAGCATTTTCTGGTACAGCAAGTACCGCTTGCTCTGTTTCAAACTGAAAATACACATCGGCAAACATGCCCGGATGCAAACTATGCTGAGTGTTTTTTACTTCGAGCCTAACGGTTCGTGAGCGTGTTTGTTCATCAATGGTATGTGCTTCTTGAATGACTGTTGCTTGATAGCGATTACCGTTTACTTCTAACAGCGCTGTCGAGCCATTATTAATAATACGGTCTTGGTTCGATGAAAGCTGAGCTGCAACCCAAAGCGCAGATTCATCGGCTATTAGCATCAACTCAATCCCCGAATCAACTCGCTGGCCTTGTGCGAAGTTATCGGTTAAAACAGCACCAGATGTTTGTGCAAATAAGGTGTATTCGCCGAGTTTTTCTGGGCTTATAGTCAGTGTTTTAGTTATGGCTTGTTTTGATAAACCAAAGGCAACTAAGCGGCTATAAGCTACTTCATACTCGGCTTTGGCAGTCAAGATTTGCTTTTTGCTCACCGTGCCTGGTGTCATTTTAGTTAGCCGTTTTAACTCTGCTTCGGCCAATCTAAATTCAGTTTGCTGGCTGGCAACTTCGCCACTAAATAAGGTGACTAAAGAGTCACCTTTATTGACATGTTGCCCTAACAAGGCATGGCGCTTTACAACGATTGAATCAACGCGCGGTGACACCACATAACTTGCATAACCATTGGCTTTAATTTCGCCCGGTGCATATAAGGTTTGATTGTGTTTTTTCAGTACAAGGCGCTCAACCTTGATATTAGCTAGTTGCTGTTGCTGCTCAGTTAAATTGACTTCATTAGCATGCTCAGCTTGTTCATTTTCTTGATGTTCATGTGCTTCTTTCGCAGAATTATTTGTCACATACATAAAGCATACGCACAGTAATGCGTAACGCATAAAATTTCTTAAAAACATATATCGTCTCTTACTTAAAATGGGCTAAGCCCAAATAAAATCTAAAAAGGGTTTTGGATTAAGTAAGAGCTAAAATAGGTGGGCGATGTAACGGTGCTAAATCTGCTGATGTGAAGTTTAAATCGAGAGATTCAATTTTAGTAAAATAGGTATCAGCAGGCTCGGTCAATTGCAGCGAATCGACAAACACAGGGCTGTGACAAACATGACAATGGCCTTTTTCGGCTGAATCAGACAACTGTTTGCTAAGTTCGGTGTGCTCTAATTGGTGTAGCTGATGATCGCCATTGATAGCGCAATGGGCTTCAAGATCAATTTCTTCAGATAGTAGTACCGAGGTGTGATTAAACGCAGCATTATGATCGGCCACATCAAAGCTATCCAGCGTGGGCTGGAGCAATAATACGCTAATCAAAATAAAAAATGCAGCTTTCACATTGAGCCTAAAAATTAGAACTAAAAAATGGTACAACAGTGTTAAATTAACAAATCCATCAGCATTTGAACAGAAAATTATAATCTGTACACGAACAAATCATTATAAACTTTTCAATATCACAGCACGCATGGTATAAAAATAAAGCAAATCAATAACTAGGTATTTTTATGGGACACGGACACCACCATCATCACGATACAAATAACCAAAGCACCCGCCAACTCATGCTGGCAGTGGTAATTAATGTGTTATTAACCGTCGCTCAGGTGATTGGCGGCCTCGTTTCTGGCAGCTTATCTTTAATTGCTGATGCGCTGCACAATTTAAGTGATGCCTCATCGTTATTCATTGCCATAATTGCCCGAAAAATAGGTGCCAAACCTGCCAATGATCGTTATCAATACGGTTATAAACGCGCTGAAATTTTAGCAACCTTATTTAACAGTTTAAGTTTAATCGTGATTGGTGGTTACCTAATTGTTGAAGCCATATCCAACTATTTAAACCCTGAGCCCATTGATGGTTGGATCATCATTTGGGTTGCTGGTTTTGCACTGGTTGTTGACCTATTCACCGCGCTTTTAACTTACAAAGCAGGTGCGAAAGACAGCATGAATATTCGTGCTGCGTTTATACATAATGTGTCTGATGCATTAGCGTCTGTGGTGGTGATCATTGCGGGTACCTTAATTATTCTTTATCAATGGTATGTTGTTGATTTAATTGCCACCATGCTGATTTCGGTGTACGTCATTTACCATGGTATTTTGCTGCTAATAGCGAGCAGTAAAATTTTAATGCAGGCAGCCCCCGATAGTTTTGCGCTACCAGAAGCTATCACTGAACTTAAAGCCCAATTTGCAATCACTGATATTGATTACCTTAAAACATGGCAGATAGATGACCATCACATTCATTGTGAGCTTAAGTTTAGTGCCAAGCAAAGCATTCAAAACGATGAAATACGTCACTTTTTACATGAAAACTTTGCTATTGAAAGCTGCACCATTGAACAAGTTTTAGTGTAAATGTATCGCGTTATCATTTACAATTCAGTTTTGTTTTAACAGCAAACTGAAGGAACAAACTTTGTTGAAGTTGTGGTTACGTCGTACGCATTTATTGCTTGCCTTAGTAAGCGGTTTATTTTTAATTTGTTTAAGCTTGACCGGCGCGTTGCTTATTTACGCAAAAGACATTCAATACCTTACTCAAAGCGATAAATGGACAGTAACGCCAGCACCTTCAGCACTAGATTTCGATGACCTCATCCAACACGTTTCAGCTACAACAAAACAACCCGTTACCCTGTTAATGCCAGAGCAGCGCAGTGATCTTGCTTGGCAATTACAGTTGGCAAACAACCGCTATGTCAGTGTTAATCCATACAACGGTCAAGTGTTACATGAGTACGATTACTACAGTACAATTTATGGCTTTACCATGGCTTTGCACCGCTGGCTGCTTTATGAAGGTGGCGATAAAAACCGCCCTTTAAGAAACTGGGTATCGGTGTGTGCGCTGATTCTTATTATTGAAATTCTGCTTGGCTTTTATATTTGGGTGAAGCCAAAAAATCGTATTAAGCGCTTGGCTATTAAGCGTAAAGCAAAGTTTAGAGTGCTGATGTATCAACTACATACCGTTCTAGGTGTGTATTTTTTAATTCCACTCATTTTAATTGCCTACACAGGTATGGCATTTAACTGGAAAGAACAAACCAAAGCCGTATTAGAATTTGTGATGCAAGGCACAGTTGAAGATAGACCTAAACCACCAGCAGTTATTTCCCCTTCAGCTGATACGCCTTTTCAAGTGCAAAAAGCGTTTGATAACGCACAAACTGTATTTCCTGAGGGTAAGTTATTTAGAATTTATTTACCGAAAAAACCAACTGATAACATAGGTTTTAGAATAGAGAACCCGGGTGAAAGCCATGCCTATAGTTGGGTATGGGCAAACCCATATTCAGCAGATATTGTTGCAAGCTATGACGCCAGCCAAAGCTCATGGACCACGCAAACATGGAACTTTAAATATAAGTTTCATATTGGTGATTTTGCAGGGCCTATTGTGCAATTACTATGGTTACTATTTGCTTTATCACCGTTATTTTTCACGATTTCGGGTGTTTACTTTTGGTACAAACGGCACTACAAATGAACAACCATTACTGAAAGTGACATTCGCCATGAATATTGAGCTCAAAAAAGCCTTTAACACTGAAATGATATTGGCTAAAACTAGTTATGCAAAGACGGATTACACAAGCGCTTTTTATCACTTAGAGCGGGCTCATATTCTTGGCCAAAGCTATATCATTGCGCATACTTACTCACATTGGTGGATGTGTAAAATTGGTTT
This sequence comes from Pseudoalteromonas sp. MEBiC 03607, assembly GCF_004792295.1. Taxonomy (NCBI): domain Bacteria; kingdom Pseudomonadati; phylum Pseudomonadota; class Gammaproteobacteria; order Alteromonadales; family Pseudoalteromonadaceae; genus Pseudoalteromonas; species Pseudoalteromonas sp. MEBiC 03607. The sequence goes on along the minus strand of NZ_SRRY01000002.1, from coordinate 224,640 downwards.
TAAAAACCATAATGCCAAGGAAATAATTGGTCAGTTTGCTCGCATGGCTGCGTCAATTATGTTTTCGCGTATTTGGGTCCCACTCGGTAACACTGGCGGCACCAATGTTAGCCCTTTCAAACCAATGCCTATTCCTGATGACCTAAAACGTTATTTAAACTAGCATCAACTGGAACCGCACTTACTTGTACCCTTCTTATCGCGAGTAACTAAAAAGCCACAATTATTATTGCAAATAATTATCATTAGCCTTGCCTTTACACTTCTTTACATTTAGACTTCCGCACAATCACATAATAATTAATACTGATTTAACAAGGATAAACATGTTAAAAACTTCACTTACTCTGATTGCACTCGCACTAAGTAGCCAATCGTTTGCTGATGATGCCATTAATAAAAAACTCACCGCAGAAGAAATGGAACACGTTGTTGTATCAGGCAGCCGTGTATTTGAAAGCATTGATGAAGTACCCGCTTCAGTCACGATTATTAGCCAAAAGCAAATTGAAGAGCATTTAAAAGTTAATCCAGAACTACAAAGCTTATTGGCGCAAATGGTACCTGGCCTTGCACCAGATACGGGTAGCTCGAGTAATACAGGTCAGAGTTTACGTGGCCGTGCACCACTTGTGATGATTGATGGTGTGCCACAATCTACACCACTGAGAAACGGCTCTTTAGGGGTTAAAACACTCGACCCAAGTGCCATTGCTCGTATCGAAGTGATCAAAGGTGCTACCTCCGTTTATGGTAATGGTGCATCGGGCGGTATTATTAACTACATCACAAAACAAGCAACAAGTGATGGTCAGCCAGAAGGTGAGATCAGCCTATCGTCACGTTTTAGTGCAGTAAAACTAGAGGAAAGCGCCGGTGCGCGAGTCTCTGCGGCAATTAATGGTCGTGCTGATAAAATTAGCTATTTATTTACCGCAAGTTACGAAGAAAATGGCGTTCAACGCGACGCAGAAGGTGATATTCTTGGCTTGCAATATGGTTTATCTGACGCAGTAACAGAAAACTACTTCACCAAACTGGGTTATGATTTTGATGAAGAGAAGCAGCTACAATTTAGCTATAACTACTTTAGCTCTCAGCAAAAAACCGATTTAGGTGATGTTGTAGGGGATCTTAATAATGGCGAAAAAACCTATGCCATTCATGTACCTAAAGAGCTGCAAAAGCAAGGTAAACCACAAGGCCCAGATGGTAACGAAAACATTACCTTAAAATACACAGACTACGCCCTGTTTAGTAATACACAAATGACGCTCGACCTTTACATGCAAGATATCGAGAATGTGTTTTTCTTTTCTACAAGCTTAGCTAACCCAGACGAAGGCTACGAAGGCGGCCAATCAATTATTCGCTCTGAAAAGAAAGGTGCGCGCGCTACCTTCAATACACTTGTTGATTTTGACAATGTTGAAGCCACTTTCATTTATGGCCTAGATGCACTTAATGATGTGACGTCTCAGCCGCTAGTAGATGGCCGTGTTTGGGTACCAGAAATGGATATGGAAAGCCTTGCTGGCTTTTTACAAACTAAGTGGGTAATCGATAATGATTTAGTTATTAAAGCGGGTGTACGCCAAGAAAGCATAGATCTTGCTGTAGAGGACTATGAAACCTTAAAACTGTGCCGCTCAGCAACACAATGCTCAGTACCACTTAGCGTAAAAGGTGACACCATTGATTACGATGCAACCACTTACAATGTAGGTGTGAAATACAATTTACTTGAGGCCTTCAGCCCGTTTGCCAATTACTCGCAAGGATCTGATATCTCTGATATTGGTCGCTTATTACGCTCTGCAACGGTAAACGATATTGGTCTAATTCAAACAGAAGCATCAATCATCGATAACTATGAAGTTGGTTTTACCTCACAGTTTGATGACTTGCGCTTTGAATTTGCAGCTTACCGCAGCACATCAGAATTTGGCACCACGAATAGCTTTAATGAAGCAACGGGGGTTTATGAGCCAGTACGTGCGCCGCAAGAGATTTGGGGTTACGAAACACTGGTTGATTATAAAATTAACCCAACCCTAAAACTGGTTGCAACTTACAGCTATGTTGAAGGTAAAAACACCGAAGACGATATTTACTTAGGTTCTCGCCAAATCAGCCCACCAAAAGGTACAGCTAACTTAAACTGGCAGCCTAATGATGAATTATCACTTACGGTGAGTTATTTATATGTGGGTTCACGCAAACGCTTTGAACCAAATGCAAACGGTGATTATGTTGGCGATCAAGGCCCTATTAGCAGTTACAATCTATTCAACCTAAGCGGTCGTTATAACTTTAGTAAAAACTGGCAAGCGTTTATGGGTGTTGAAAACCTATTTAACAATGATTACTACCCTGCCCGCGCCCAGTCATACACCTACGGTGGCTATAACATTAAAGGTTTAGGTACCACTGTAACACTTGGTGCAACTTATCGCTTCTAAATTAATTTTTATTAGAACAACAAGCCCTTCTTAGTAAGGGCTTTTTTCATTTAAGAATAAAAACGATAAATTGTTCATTTATCAACCATTAACGCAAACTTAAACGAGAATCACACTCAATAGTAAATAACTGATTTACAAAGGAAAAAGTTTGCAATCTTGTTTTTATATACTACAATTACCGCAACTTGGAATTCGAGGACAGCATTATGAAAGGTAACCAAAAAGTCATCGATAGTTTTAACAAACTACTCGCAAACGAATTAGCCGCTATAGATCAATACTTTATTCATTCTCGTATGTATGACGATTGGGGCCTAAATAAGCTGTATGAGCGTCTTAACCACGAAATGGAAGAAGAAAAAGACCACGCTGATTGGTTAATTAAACGTATTCTATTCTTAGAAGGCGTACCAAACATGACTAAACGTCGTGATTTATTAATTGGTTCAGACGTTAAAAGCATGATGCAGAACGATTTAACACTTGAATTAGAAGTTGTTGATTGTGTTAAAGAAGCAATTTCTATCTGTGAACAAGAAAAAGACTATCAATCACGCGAAGTGCTTGAAAAGCTATTATTTGATACAGAAGAAGATCATGTGTACTGGTTAGAACAACAGCTTGGTCTAATCGACAAAATTGGTAGCCAAAACTACCACCAATCTCAAATGGGCGAATAGAGGCTAATTGTATGAAAGGCGATAAAAGCGTCATTGCTGCACTTAATAAAGTATTAGCGAATGAATTAGTGGGTATCAACCAATACTTTTTACACGCTCGTATGTTTAAAGATTTTGGTTTTTCAAAATTAGACAAAGCTGATTACAAAGTATCTATTCAAAAAATGAAAAATGCCGACCGTTTAATCGAGCGTATTTTGTTTTTAGAAGGTTTACCAAATTTACAAGATTTAGGTCGACTACGTATTGGTGAAAACTCTGAAGAAATGATCGAAGCTAACATGAGCTTTGAACTTGATTCATTACCTGATCTTAAAGAAGCAATTAAACTTGCTGAAGAGAAAAAAGATTACATCAGCCGTGAAGCGCTCGATAACATCTTAAATGAGCAAGAAGAACAGATTGATTGGCTTGAAACACAGCAGCAGTTAATCAAAACCGCAGGGCTTGAAAATTACCTGCAATCTCAAATGTAATTTGCTAAAACTTCAAAAAGCAGCCTAGGCTGCTTTTTTTATAGCTAGTTTTTGCTATTAATCGTCTTCACGATCAATGATTGACACTTTATTACTTAAAATTAAAGAGTTAGGGATTAAATGCACAGCTCCTTCGCCTTTAATTGTGATATAGCGCAAATTAAGATCAATCACAGTGCCCTTTGAATTACTCACTTCTATGTAATTACCAAGCTTAATAGGTTTATAAAGTACAATCATGACACCAGCAACTAGGTTTGAAATAGCATCTTTCAACGCAAAACCCAGTGCAAAGCCCGTTAAGCCTAAGCCTGCGACCAACGCCGCAACATCAAAACCGAGTTTCGATAACGCAAGCACAATAGCAATGAATAATAAAATAGCGCGCTGCGAGTTAGAAATTAGCCGGAAAGTTTCAAGTGCAGTTGAATCAAACCGACGTTGAAACTGTTTAATTGCCCGGTCAATTATGAGGCTTGCTATATAAAAGGCAGAAAGCACTAAAAATGCTTGAATGAGTTGGCTAGTCATAAGGTTTTCAATTAAAAATAAAGCCCATCATAGGCTTAAATTTGCATGAGGAAAACATTTATTGTTTTTCAAACACACATGAAATGTCAGGTTTATCCAATGTATAAGTGATATTGCCATTATCTTTAAAACGCAAATCTTCAGTTGTTGAGCCATTATCGTCTTCATTATCACAGCGAAAGTAGCGCTTGGTTCTAACAATACCATTTACAAAGTACTTTAGCTTCGAGCTAACAACACAAAAGTTTGGGATTTTTTTTACCTGCGTACCGTTATGCAAATCACTAAAGTCAATTAGCGTGCCTAAACTAAAACCTTGTGTGGGTGTTTTGATTAATGAGAATGATGCATTTTGGCAAACTGCGTCACTGCCCTCTTTGGCTGCATACTCCCCTTGTTTATCTTTAATTAAAGACAAAAATTGGGTTTTATTACTCGGCTTAACATCTAGCAATGCACTTGCTAACGCTGAGTTTGAGAACAAAAAAGCAACTATCCAAAAGTAAGATCTCATTTAAATTCCATAAACTATAAACACTTAATTAGCATAGCATGCCATTTAAGCTTGGTGAATCTAAGAACCATATTGTTAATACGACTAAAATATGAATTTGGTTTTATTTAGTCATTTCTAGATAAGCAATTACTTTATTTATGTGCTATATCTTTGAATGATCATAATTTTGGAGGGAATCAAATGAAAATAATTAAACTATTAGCTTTAACTACTTTACTAACATTAGCCAGTACACATAGTTTTGCTGGTGATGACGAGTGGAAAACTATCGCTGAGAAAAAAGTTAGTTACAAGAGCGAAACTGATACCGTAAACCCTATTACCAGCAGCCGTTATAGTCACATTAAGGTTAAATGCACACATGGCACAGTGAACCTTAAAAGTATTAAAGTCATCATGAACAATGGTGAAGAAAAGGTATTTGAAAACCTGGGTGTTCTAACCAAAGGGATGTCATCACGTAGCTTAAGTTTACCAGACAAAAACGACGCTAAACTCGATAAAATAAAACTTGAATATGAATCTGTAGGCAGCACAGCACTTAGTATGGCTGGTGTGACCGAAAAAGCCGAAGTTGAAATTCTCGCGAAAAAAGCAAAGAAAGATGATTAAAGTTGCGAGTCAATGATGTTTGAGGCCATACACTTTCACAAGTAGCGGCCTCTTTATGCCGCTACTTTTTTAAGAGCAGACGCGCGAAACAAGTTTCACGTCTTCGAGTGCCCTTGTAGGTCGCCATTTATGGCGACAAAAACCGTGGAGATTTTCACGTAGGAACGGCTTCAACCGTCAACCTTAGATGTTCGGCGTTAAAACGCCCTTGTAAACTTGTAACTCGATAACTTTACCCTTTAATCGCGCTAAAGCACGACCTACATAATATCGCGCGAAACAAATTTTACGCCTTCGAGTGCCCTTGTAGGTCGCCATTTATGGCGACAAAAACCATGGAGATTTTCACGTAGGAACGGCTTCAACCGTCAACCTTAGATGTTCGGCGTTAAAACGCCCTTGTAAACTTGTAACTCGATAACTTTACCCTTTAATCGCGCTAAAGCACGACCTACATAATATCGCGCGAAACAAATTTTACGCCTTCGAGTGCCCTTGTAGGTCGCCATTTATGGCGACAAAAACCATGGAGATTTTCACGTAGGAACTGCTTCAGCCGTGAACCTGAAAACTTCGGCGTTGAAACGCCTCCTACAAACTTGTAACTCGATAACTTTACCCTTAATCGCGCTAAAGCACGACCTACAAACGCTCGAAACTCGCTAACTTTACTCTTGCAGCTCGTTACTCTCTCAACGCTTATAAAGCGCTTCAATTGTTGCTGAATCAAGCGAATAAGCATTGATCATATAACCTGCTAACGCACCTGATGCGTTCTCTGGTAATTCAAGTTTTTGTGATAACGCATGTAGTGTAAATTGATATCTGTGAGCGCCATGGCCTTCTGGTGGGCAGGCACCGCCAAAGCCTTTGAAACCATAATCATTTGTGATCTGCACACTGCCTTTTGGCAAAGCATTCTTGTCAGCATTTCCCGCACCGCTCGCTAAGCTTGATACTGATTTAGGAATGTTTACAACTTGCCAATGCCACCAGCCACTGCCTGTAGGGGCATCAGGATCATAAACGGTCAATGCGAATGCTTCAGTTCCTTTAGGTGCATTTTGCCAAGCAAGTTGTGGAGAAAGGTTATCGCCATTACAACCAAACCCTTTAAACTCTTGCGCACTCTCCATAAAGTCACCATGGGCAATGTCTTTGCTTGTTAAGGTAAAAGACTCAGCGAATGTGGTGCCAGACAAACTTAGTAGGAATAATGGCGTGGCAATTTTCAATGTTGATGATTTCATAATATTCTCCGATTAATAAGAATAATCATAATACCTAGCAAAGAGAGATCAAATTACTACCAAAACTGTCAATTATTAGCCTACTTCGCTCATTATTGTTTTACGAAGAGCTGTTGGAGTCGTATTAAACAACAGTTTAAATTTATCTGTGAATCTAGATTGCGACGAAAAACCACATTGCTGGGCAATAGCTCCAATAGGCTCTGAGCTGCTTTGAATTAAATGTAGCCCATGGCTTAAACGCGCTTTGTCTTTAATTAACTGAAAACTACTTTCTTCTGCGGTTAACTTTCTTCTGAGTGTCGATTCGCTCATCGCTAACGTCGTTGCAATACTGTTTGCATCCCAATCACGCGTTAAATCACTGGTGATAATAGTATGTACTTTATGAGTCAGTGTTGGTGGCTCAATAATTGAACCTAAATCTATAAAGCCCTGCAAAAATAACACCTGTAGAAGCTCTTGCCTTCTAATTGGCCATAATTGTGATGGTGTTACTGCAGCCCATTCAATAAATTGTTTTAAGGACATTTGAAACAAAGAGTCTACTTGCCCATTAATGAACTTTTTCTTTGCTCCCGATTGATATTTCAAACACTCAAAGTCTGTGTAATCAAACTCAATCAATAACGCCATATAACCAATATTTTGCGGAATGTTGCGCATGGCGACCTTAGGTGTATTTGCCATAAAGACAAAATCGCCTGCATTGCAGTTAACTTCTTCTGTATCAATTAGTCTTTTACTGCCAGACAACACAACGACAAGTAATGGTTTTGCGATAGGCACATTAACTATGTGCTGTTCATCATTAGCGCAATAAATCGAAAACGGTAAAGACTGATGTTGCTTTACTGCGCTTAAACCTATCTCTATCAATTCATTCATATTTTTCAGTGTTTTTTATTGAACTCGAAGGAACGGATTGGACCGTGATTCTTAGTTATTCGGCGTAAAACGCTACCGGCTAACTTTACACTTTAATCGCGCTAAAGCACGACCTACAAAGGTGCGAAACAAGTTTCACGCCTACAATGATTCCCTTGTAGGTCGCCCATTTATGGCGACAAAACATTGAAGATTTTCACGTAGGAACGGCTTCAGCCGTGAACCTTAGATGTTCGGCGTTAAAACGCCTCCTACATACAAGCTTTTTCGATTATTCCTGTCTTATTTAATATAGGTTGTGCCCATTGATAATAATCAGAAGTACCTTCATCCCATGGCCATAAACCTTTTGTTGTTGGCCATACCATTTGAAGCATCTTAAAATTACTTCCATTATGTAACCACAGGCCATAACCTAAGTATTCTTTATAATGTGAACTATCTACATCGATGAAAGTCACATCGAAGCCTTCAAGAAAATCACTATAAAATTTACCTACTTCAAAAACCTCACCTTTAAGTAATCTATCTTTGTAGTTATTAATCATTGAGTGAGCCAATGAATTATCTAAACCTAGAATGATTAAGTCCGGTTTCTTCTGATTTTTATTAATACCAATTGAGTAAGTAAATTCAGGCGCATCCTCCCCTTCCATAACTTTCAATACATGGCATCCAAAGTGTTCAATGTTGTTTAAAGCAACCTGATCTTGTTCGTTCATGATAACCTTTGATTTAAGTAATTTTTTTACGGTCGAAAATAAACTATAAAATTTAAACATTATTTGTAAAAAGCAGGCAATTTCTTTGCTCTAAAGTTTTTAGCGTATATCCACCATTTAACTCCTACATCATCAATTAATTGATAAAAGTTAAAATTTGTTTCTAGGTAATTCTCATTTAGGTAGCTTGATACAAGCTCATTTGCGATAACAATTTTAATAGGCCCAACTAAACTAAATGCTAAACTTAAAGAATCAACATCTAAAAACTCTACTTCTATTTCCCCGTTGTCTCTAGTACCAATATCACCATTAAACTTTATTTTTAAGGAACCAGAAGCTTGTTCTGTTGGTACATTAATTTTTTCAACTGTTGCCTGCCCATGCAACCTTGCGAGGTAAGCATTTAATTCATCTAAATCCATTTGTGCATTAACCTTTAAATTTATACCTTACGCGCTAAAGCACGACATACAGAGATGCTAAACAGGTTTCACGCCTACTTTAGAAAACATTAGGCACTAGGATTTAGGCTCTAGGACGCGATGTAAAATCGCTGCTACTTGTTCGGCGTTAAAACGCCTCCTACAAACTTTACTTTCGCAACTTGCTAACTTTAACCCAATCAAACAAGCATACTGTTTAATATCATTCCTGGCATTAAAAATACCATTGCAAAAGAAAATGATCCGGTGAGTGCAACTGCAAGACAGCAAAATGCAGTTTGCATTAAAAAGACGTTGGGTTTACCAGTGGCACTTTTTTGAAATGACACATAGGCAAGTAACAGGTTTTCTCTAATTTTTTGAAGGTAAGAACACGCTACTCTGATGATTGGCAAGCTGTAAATTGCTAAAAAAGCAAATACAACTTCTATTCCACCAAAATGAAATAACAGTGCAATCTCAGGTGAGAACCAACCAACAATAGCTATCAAGCACCAAAATGCAGCTTTTTGATATTTAGTTAGTTCTTGCCATTTGATCATCGTTTTCTTTGTATTCCCAGTTACATTTAAATTAAGTGAGCAGCTGATTTGTCTAATTTAGTTACATAAGCTTTGAGCTCTGCAAGCTGAAGTTTTTCGCCTTGGTGAGCATTCATCGCTTTGGCAAAATAGCTATTGGCTTGCTGCTGATCACCTGCATGCTCATGAATGATTCCAATTCGAAGATAAGTAAAAGCAAGATTATTTGGGCCTATTTCTGTTTGCAGAGTTTTAGCAGTATCAAGCTCAAGAATTCTTGCAAGTGAATTTAACGCATAGAGCGCACTATCATGTGAGCCATTTATGTACTGAGAATGAGCAAGTTCTAGCTCTTTTTTAAGAAACTCAGCTGTAATTTCATTTGCGTTTGTAGGTACTGCTAACGAGACTAAAGCAGCTAAGGTTAAAACTTTAAACATATTAAACCTCCCTTTAAAATGTGTTTACAGATTAATCAAACGAGATTAACTGGTCAAACTTTATACAAGAAAGCAAATTATCAACGAGCTTAATCGCGACCAAAACCAATCAACTTTTTGCCATTTAGGCCATTTTTATGCCATTCGGTTTGCTCTTCACAGAAAATCTGCGCATCTAATTCTTTACTTGGCTCTTCGTTTAGACTGCCTGCAGGAACAAGCAAATAACTGTTATCTTTTGCAGTGAATGGCAAAGCGGAACCACAGGTTTTACAAAACGCCCGTGATAACGCACGACCAGGGTAATTAAATCGCGTAATGTGCTGTTGGCCTTTTACCCATTCAATAGCATCCGGCGAGGTAAACAAATTTGCGGCATGTGCTGTGCCTGATAATTTTCGACACTGCTCGCAATGACAAAAGAAAAAACGTTTAAAGTTGTCAGTTACTTTGTAGCTTACTTCACCACAACAACACCCACCGGTTAGAGTTTTTGCCATTATATGCTCCTTATTATTGTGTTATAAAACGGCGTTTAACAATGCGCTAAAAATTAATTTTAGGTAATAAAAAAGTTTATACTGACATTCAGTATAATCTATGTGATTGATACAGATTAGAAAACAATTTACGACGAAAAACAATAAAGATAATTAATTTTCAATTAGTTGCATTACATCTGATGCTAGTTTGACTAAAATTTGAGTATCATTTTCAGAAAAATCTCTTGGCTGTGTATCAATAATACAAAGTGTCCCAAGTATAACACCAGTCTTAGCAATCAAAGGTGCTCCGGCATAAAAGCGGATATAAGGCTCCCCAGTAACAAGCGGATTATCTAAAAAACGTTCATCAAATAGAGCATTAGTAACTATCAAGGGTTTAGTATCAAGGATTGCATGACCACAAAATGATATATCACGAGGGGTTTCGCAAACATCCAGCCCTACTTTAGATTTAAACCATTGACGGTGCGAATCTACAATACTAACTAATGCGATCGGAACACAAAACAGTTTAGCTATAAAATCTGTAATTCGATCTATATCAACATTTTCTTCTGAATCTAACAAATTTAACGAATTCAGATATTCAAGCCTCAAAGTTTCATTTTCAGGTTGTATTGGAACCTTCATTTTCTCGCCATTAGACAGATTGTATTAATAAACTATAGTTTCCATTAACCGTTTTTGTTAGGACCTGATGTGAATTATTTTATTAAGTTCATTCTGTACTTTCTTTTATCAATTATTGGCATATCACTCTTTTATGTCGAAATTAACGAGTACAACCAACAAAAGGTCTTTAACAAAAGCCTTAATCAATACATTGTCAACCTTGAAGGGCTAGCTAAAGTAAATAACCTTATTTTTTCCCTGCAACGTGAACGCGGAATGTCAACTGGGTTAAAGGGTGAAAAGAATTATTTAGAGCGACTTAACACCTATATCAAGGCAACTAATTTTAGCATTGATGATGTGAAAGCGGCCGATCAGTCAGATTATTTTAAGGAGTTTGCGACGCAAGTTGAAAATGACATAAGGTCTATTAGAAATGAAAACCAACTAGCAAGTAAAAGCAAAGAAAGTATTTTTAAAAGCTACTCGGTTTTAATTACCCTGCTATTAAAAAAAGTACGAATTGTTGAAGCCGAGCAGCAGTTTTTTATTCGCCAAAGTAATGATAATAACCTTGAAGCGTTAGATTTATACACTTTACTAAGAGCAATTGAATTAGGTGGGCAGCTCAGAGCAAAAGTTGCAAGATACATAACATCTGAAGATGAACAAGTTAAATTAGTAGTCTTACGAGAAGCACTTAATCTTCATTCTCAACATAATTCATTGATTAAAAATTTATTTAATGACCAAGATGCTAATATCTACAATAATCAAAACAAGCTATTAATAGAAAATTTAATCAACTCACTATCTCAAGGCAAAGCAACTGGAAAAATCACCAAGTTTGAATGGTGGGATATCAGTACAGCTTATTTGAATGAGCTTATAGAACACAGTAATACCATCATCTCTGAAATGCGGTTGAGTGCACAAAAATTGAAGACGCAAGGTGAAGAAAAGACTTTGCTTGCACTTTGCTTTGCCGTTATTGGCGGGATATTATGTGTTGCTTCAATATGTATGATTATTCGGCTATTATCGCTAAGCAAGGACAAGCGTTTAAACTACAGTACTGCAACCACAATTCAACTTATTATTACCTTTGTGGGAATAACCTCTGTTTTGTTTGTTGAACACTATGCAAGTCAAAAACTTTTAAAATATCAATCAAACATTGAGATATTAAGAAACCTAAACCTTCAAGCGATAGATAATATCTATACATTTGACCAACTTTGGCAAAAGCAGAAAGCCAATCAAATGTTGAGCGCACTTTCCTCCATACAACATCAAAATCATCTAGATTTTAACGATATGGATCTAGATGAGCCCCGTGATCTTCAATTTCTAAATAGTATGAACCTGCAAAGTATCATCCAATCTGAGCGTGAAGCTATCAATGAAGGTCGAATTATTTCAAAAGCAATTGAGACACCTGCAAATGGTGTTATTTACCTCATCGCAGGTTTAAAAATCTCGCAAAGTGGATTAACTAATACACTCATAGTCTATGAGGTGAGTCTTAACCATTTGATAGCTAAAGCGCGAGAGAAAATAATCACATTAGAAAATATGCCCAGAGCTGGTTACTTTGTAGAAGACGACTTACTTTCATTTAAAAGCCTGATAAACAACAATTCTAATCAATATGATAAATCAGAGCTACTCAGTGCATATGTATGGGATCAAGAGCTAAATTTAGGGAGCTACTCATATGAAAGCTCAAAAAATAAAAATGCGTTTTTATCTACCATTCAAAGTAAATTTATCTGGCAAGTTAGTTCGTTGTTTTTCTTATTTCTACTAATCCTATATGTAAGTAATAAGTCACAACAAAAAAATAGAAAACAAGCAATACTCGCACAAGACAATATAAAAACAAGACAGCTATTTATGAGTGCTTCCGAACAGCTCGCTTCTATTGGCAGTTTTGAAGTAGACATAGAGACAAAATGGGTAAATACATCTGAAGGATTTAGAAACTTATTCAATCTTCCTTTAGATACTGAATTCGTAAAAATAAAAGCTATCCTAAAGCGTTTTGATCAAACTCAGCGAAACAAAATTATTAACCAATTAAAAAACCAAAATTTAATGCAAACCTCTGAGTTACAGTTAACGCTTGCAGAACGTCAAACAAGACACTTCAACCTTGTTTCAAAAATACGCTTCAAAGAAAGCTCTCAAACATACACATTAGTTGGTGTTGTAAAAGAGACAACGACTCAAGTTTACGAGTCCGAAAAACAAAAAAGGATCCAGCTTGAATTAGACTCAGCTCGCAAAGAAGCTCTTAACAAAATGAGTGAAGCTGAAAAAGAAAGAAAAGAGACACAAAAACTACTGACAATTAAACGCTCTACAGAGAAGCTGCTACAAGAAGCAATAAATGCTTTTCCGGCTTCGATAATTATGCTTAATAGTGAGCAAGAAATTACGATGAAAAACCTTTACCCTGATCCGCTTGTTACGAGCCAAGTTAATACAGCTACATTCATGGGGGTTGAAATATCAAAAGGAGATAACGTACTAAATATTATTAAAAATTTACCTTTAGTTGAAAAAGATGAATTACTAGATATGTTACATAGCAGTTCTGCAGCAGAAGAATATTGCTGCGAATTAAAATGCAAGTATCTCGTTGACTCTTTTGAGTATTGGTTTGAAATCTTATTAAAGAATATTGCCACTGATTCGGGAAAATACACCTTAATTTACCAAACGAATATAACCAGTAATATAAATTCAGCTAAAGAGTTACAAGCTGCTAAAGTGAATGCAGAATTAGCAAGTGAAGCTAAATCACGTTTCTTAGCAACCATGAGCCATGAAATTAGGACACCTATGAATGGCGTAATTGGAATGTTGGATATGTTGGGTGAGTCACATTTAGACCCTGAACAACAACATTTAGCACATGTAGCGAAAAGCTCAGCATTAATTTTACTTCGTATAATCAATGATATTTTAGACTTTTCTAAAATTGAAGCGGGTAAAATGCAATTAGAATACTTAGCATTTGATTGGCTAGACATAATTAAAGAGTTAGCTGAGCTGCTGGCCTACCAAGCTAATAATAAAAAATTAAAGTTAGCCTTTTACTTTTCTTCTGAATTAGCAATTAAACAGCTAGGTGACCCTGTAAGGCTAAGACAAATTTTACTTAACCTAGTAGGAAATGCGCTTAAATTTACTAAAACAACAGCGACTTTATCTGGGTTAATAGAAGTGTCTATAACGCCAAGTGAGCAGCCAGGCTTCTATTTAATCGGTGTAAAAGACAATGGTAAAGGCATGTCGAATCAACAAGTAGATAAACTTTTTACACCTTTTGAACAAGCAGATAACAGCATTCAGCGCCAATATGGCGGCACAGGTTTAGGGTTATCTATCACCAACAAACTGGTTGGCATGATGCAGGGTGAAATTGATTGTCAAAGTCTCGAAGGTGTTGGTAGCCAGTTTGTTGTAAAGTTACCACTTAATGCGCAGCAAGAAGTCGCAGACTTTTCGTTCAAGCTTACAGAAATAAAAATTGCCGTTGTCGGTGATGAAGATAAGTTTGAAACCGACTTAAATGCTCACCTCACTAGACTGCAAGCTAATTGCGAAGTGATCCCAAGAGAATTATTCAATGCGCAACTAGTCGATAGTCAAAGATATGACTATCTTATTATCACTGCAGAGTCTTTCCAGCAGCTTACTACAGAAGGCAAAGACGTATTCATAGATGGTAGTCGTTGCCATTATATCTTACTTGATAATAACCAAGATAAATTACCTAAACCAAGCAATGTTAATATCTCTAGTCTGCCTTTATACCCATACTATGCCTCAAAGGTGAGTACACACATAGCACAATTAGAAAATATCATCGCTAAAGAAAATGAAGACTCCCGAAGCTTAAACTCAGCAATGTCACTACCAAGTATTAAAGAGGCTGAGCGCTTGCAAGAGCTAATACTTGTTGTTGAAGACAATGTTTATAATCAAGACTTATTTAAACGCCAGTTAGCAACTCTGGGCTTTCAATGCGTCATTGCAGACAACGGCAAAATAGCACTGCAATTGCTAGAGCAATTTGATTTTGCGCTAATTATTTCTGATTGCCATATGCCAGTGATGGATGGTTATGAGTTCACAAAACAAAGGCGCATCATTGAAAAGCAAAATAACCTGCCTGCATTACCAATTATCGCCGCAACTGCTAATGCTTTAGATGGCGAAGAGCAAATTTGCTTGGCGTGTGGCATGAATGACTATTTAGCGAAGCCAATATTACTGCAAGAATTGAATAAAAAATTAAAACGTTGGTTAAATGGTAAATCGACACAACCAATTGAGAAGGAAGATCAAGCATCTCAAATTAGCAAGTTACAAACTGAGTCTAGAAACAAAGCTCCTTTTATACAATTAGACGTGCTAGAAAACTATGTAGGAACAGATAAAAGCCTACAAAAATTGTTTCTAGAGAAATTTGTTAGCGACTCAGAGAAGCTAATTAACCAGTTGAATCTTGATGAGCCTAATAATATTAAAGATATTGCCCATCAGCTAAAAACTTCTGCTAAAACGGTAGGGAGCAACCAACTAGCTGACACACTTCAAGAATTAGAAGAGGTGAGTCAGAAAGGATCATTACAAGAAATCGAAATGTTAATTAAGCAGTGTAAAATGCTGTTCAGGAGTGCACAAGATGAAATTACATCTATACTAATTAATACTAATTAAGACACCCAAGGGTAGAACGTATGTTGGAGCAACCTCCTTTGATTCTAGCCATCGACGATAGTCAACTTGTATTAACGCAATTAGAGTTTCTAATTTCTAATCAAACACCGTGTAAATTCATTGGTTTTGATTGCGGTTATAAGGCTTTATCAAGCCCCGAGATCCATCAAGCTTCTCTAATCTTATTAGACATGAATATGCCTTCTATTGATGGTGTAGAAATGCTAAGAAAGCTAAGCGAGTTAAACCTTCAGCAACCGTTAGCTCTATTAAGTGGTGAGAACAGCCTTTTTCTTAAAAATGCCGCTTCACTCGCCTCCCTGCACGGCTTGAATATTATATCATGCATTGAAAAACCATTATCAGTTAGTAAGTTGGCAGAGTTATATAAAGCACTATGTCAGTTTAATAAAGCTCCCCCTTCACAAAAGAAAGATATCACTTATCCAAGTGAAGAGATAATCAACGCACTTTATAAACACGAATATATCGCTTACTTCCAGCCTAAAGTATGTAGTAGAACTGAGAAGATTATTGGTGTTGAGACGCTTGCGAGATGGAATCACCCACAAAATGGTATTGTTTCACCATTCTACTTTATTGAGACACTAGAAAGTGCAAATCATACAGCTGAGCTCACCAAGCAACTCTTAAAACAAACTGTAGAATTTTGGTCTATCAACAGAACCTTATTATCGAACCTTCAATTTAGTATTAATATTAGTGCCAATGAACTCAGTGATGTTAGTCTTCCTGAAAAACTTGAGCGCATATGCACCGATGCTTCCATGCCCACTTCACAGATCACCCTAGAGCTAACGGAAAGTAATATTATTAACAATATACGTTCTTCGTTGGATGTTCTTTTACGGTTTAAACTAAAAGGCTTTAAATTATCAATTGATGATTTTGGAACAGGCTATTCTTCAATGAAGCAACTTAATGAGCTTCCCTTTGATGAACTCAAAATTGATCGCTGTTTTGTCAACGGAAGTGCCGAAGATCCAAGTAAAAAAGCAATAGTAGTAAGTACCTGTGAAATCGCCCATAAACTCGGTTTAGATATTGTAGCCGAAGGTGTTGAGAAGTTTGAAGATCTTCTATTGATAAAAAACCTTGGTGTTAAGTCAATTCAGGGGTTTTATTACTTTAAGCCATGCACTCAAACTGAGTTTTTACAACTATTTCAGCAAAATAAAGAAGTTACTTACTCAAATTCTTTATAAAACGACTAGTAAATGAGCCACTATCAATGCAAATAAAAGTCGACCACGCGCAAAGAAGACCAAAAGTTATCATTTTATGTGACAAACCTACAGAGTTAGCTGGTGCAGTAGAAGTACTTTCTTCTCAAGTTGATGAATTTAGAACACTAACAAGCCATAAAGATGCTGAAGAGGTTATCGCTACCACAGAGCCAAAGCTCATTATTCTTGCCAGAGAGAGTGTCTCAAAAAGCATTGAAAGTTATAAATTACTTGCTGAGTCTGGATTATTAAATTATCCGCACGAAAATATTCTACTATGCGAAAATAAAGAGTCAGGGATCGCTTTTAAATGTTGTATTAAGGGTATTTTTTCTGATTACTTTGTTTATAAACCTATGTACGAAAATTATCGCTTTAAGATGATTTTACATAACGCGCTAAAACGAACTCAAAGCCAAACTGAAGTCAATAAACTCAGAGATGAACACTTTGGTAAAATTGACGACGATTTAAAAAACTTAATTGATGAAGCTGCTAGTTATCGCAGTCAAGCCACTGAGACTTTAAATAATGCCCGTGAAAAGCTGAATAATCATAAGGGTATAAATGTCTTACAAGACCAATTACTACAAGACCTACAAAAAGAGCACCTGTCACCGTTAATCGACTCTTTAGAGTCTCAGCTTGAAAAAGTAGCTGAGGAGCTTAAAAAGAGGTTACAAGAAAGACGCTTTTCTCTTGCTGAACTTGCTGCGTTATTAAATGAAAAAGATAATTCTGACACAGCTGAAACCGTTCAAGAAACAAAAAATAAAACTGCTGAAATGAAAGATAAACCTTCTCCCATTCCATCAGAACAGCATAGTACCCTCTCTGAGACGCCACAAAAAAAGAGCGATATAAAAATTATGGTGGTAGAAGACAACGAATTTTACAGGGAAATGGTATCGAGGATTTTGATTGGAGAGGGATATCAGGTCGTCAGTGTTGAAAGCGGGCTAGATGCAATAAAAAAACTGAAAAAACAGCGCTTTTCACTCGTGTTACTAGATTTATTCATGCCTAATTTAGATGGGTATAACACAACTAAAAACTTACGCAGTATCCCAAATTGCAAAAACCTGCCAATTGTTGCAATTAGTGCCAACAAAAATAAAGAGATCATTCGCAAGTGGGCAACCCTTGGCTTAACTGCCTACATTACCAAACCTTCCACAAAGTCTTCTTTGTTAAAGGCAGTTGATAAAGCATTACTGCAAACACTATAACCAGCCCGTTTTTAATCAAAAACGAGCTGGTTTAGTATTTTATGCAAAATTAGAAATCTAAGTTTGATAAAACGTCATCATCAACGTTATTAGACAAGGTCACTTTAAGTTTAGGGGTACGAGCCATTTCACGTTTAATCGCAAAATTAGCTTCTTCGTTACGCGCCCAACTACGACGAGCAATACCGTTGTTTACATCAAATAATAGCATAGATTTCAAACGACGCTCGGCAGCTTCACTACCGTCTAGTAGCATACCAAAACCACCGTTGATCACTTCGCCCCAGCCAACACCGCCACCATTGTGGATAGATACCCAAGTAGCACCACGGAAACCATCACCAATTACATTGTGAATCGCCATGTCTGCTGTGAAGCGGCTACCATCATAAATGTTTGATGTTTCACGGAAAGGTGAGTCCGTACCACTTACGTCATGGTGGTCACGCCCAAGTACAACTGGCCCTATCTCGCCACGGTTAATGGCATCATTAAAGGCTTTAGCGATTTCAGCTCGGCCTTGTGCGTCTGCATATAGAATACGAGCTTGCGAGCCAACAACGAGTTTGTTTTGCTTCGCATCTTTAATCCAAGTGATGTTGTCTTGCATTTGCTGTTGGATCTCTTCAGGCGACTCCGCCATGATTTTATTTAAAACATCTGCAGCAATGGCATCTGTTTTATCAAGATCTTCTGGTTTACCTGAGGTACATACCCAGCGGAACGGGCCAAAGCCGTAGTCAAAACACATCGGGCCAAGAATATCTTGTACGTACGATGGGTATTTAAAATCAATACCATTGTCGGCCATTACATCGCCACCAGCGCGTGATGCTTCTAACAAGAACGCATTACCGTAATCAAAGAAGTAAGTGCCTTTTGCCGTGTGCTTGTTAACAGCATCAGCATGGCGTTTAAGTGTCGCTTGTACTTTTTCTTTAAATACTTCTGGCTCTTCACGAATTAAACGATTTGACTCTTCATAGCTGATATCAACCGGGTAGTAACCGCCTGACCATGGGTTATGAAGTGAAGTTTGGTCTGAACCTAAGTGAATGAAAATATCTTCTGCTAAGAAGCTTTCCCATACATCAACCACGTTCCCGATAAAGGCAATTGAAACTACTTCTTCATTTTGCTGAGCCGTACGTACACGCTCAACAAGCTCTGGCATGTTATCGATTAGCTCATCAACCCAACCTTGTTGGTGACGCTTAATAGCCGCCTTAGGGTTAACCTCAGCACATACGGTTATACAGTTAGCAATGTTACCCGCTTTAGGCTGCGCACCACTCATACCACCTAAACCAGCAGTTAAGAAGATCTTACCTTTTGGTGATTCGCCTTTTTCAAGCACTTTACGGAATGCATTCATTACCGTAATAGTTGTTCCGTGAACAATACCTTGTGGGCCAATATACATAAATGAACCCGCAGTCATTTGACCGTATTGAGTTACACCCAGTGCATTGAATTTTTCCCAATCATCCGGTTTTGAATAGTTCGGGATCATCATACCGTTAGTCACAACCACGCGCGGTGCTTCTACTGATGATGGGAATAATCCCATAGGGTGACCAGAATACATATGAAGCGTTTGATCTTCTTCCATTTCGCTTAAGTACTTCATGGTTAATAAGTACTGCGCCCAGTTTTGGAATACCGCACCGTTACCACCGTAAGTGATAAGCTCTTCTGGGTGCTGTGCTACTGCGGGATCAAGGTTGTTGTCGATCATTAACATGATAGCGGCAGCTTGCTCACATTTAGCCGGATAATCGCTGATTGAGCGCGCTTTAAGTTCATAGTTAGGCTTAAAACGATACATGTAAATACGGCCAAATTGCTTAAGCTCAGCGGCAAATTCAGCGGCTAATTCTTTGTGCCATTCTTTAGGGAAATAACGCAATGCGTTACGAATCGCTAATTGCTTTTCATCAGCCGATAAAATGTCTTTACGTTTTGGAGCACGGTTTGCATCACTTGGATACGGTTTTGGCTCTGGCAATACGCTTGGAATACCTTGCTTAATTTGTTCTTGAAAAGTCATTATTTGCTCCCTAAATTTACTGTGAACGCTTGTGATTTAACAATTGCAACCATGGCATCAATGTCTGGCTTAAGTAAGCGGTCTTCTTCTAGTTTGGCAACTTTACTGCGAATTAATGCAAAGTTTTCTTCAATAATGTCTGAGCACTTGTTAGGACGTCTAAATTCGATTGCTTGTGCGGCATACATCAACTCAATAGCAAAGATTTTATCTAGGTTGCCTAAAATCTGGTTTAACTTACGACCAGAGATACTCCCCATAGATACGTGATCTTCTTGGCCCATTGATGTTGGTACGCTGTCTGCTGATGGTGGGAAACACAATGACTTATTTTCTGTAACCAGAGCAGCGGTTACATATTGCGGGATCATCATGCCTGAATTTAAGCCACCCGATGTGGTTAATAAGCGTGGTAAGCCGTGTAAACCCTCAAGCAATAAGTAACAACGACGATCAGCAATGTTACCAAGCTCAGCCGCAGCTATAGATGCATAATCTAAAGCCATAGCTAATGGTTGACCATGAAAACCACCACCCGAAATCGCTTCTTCCTCACTAATAACAATTGGGTTATCAGTCACTGAGTTCATTTCTATCTCTGCAAGCTCTTTTAAGTGGTAATACGCATTGCGTGACGCACCATGAACTTGAGGAATACAACGCAGTGAATAAGGGTCTTGTACACGATCACAATTGGTATGTGAGGCCATATTCTCAGAATTAGCAAAAAAGCTACGCATACGCGCGGCAACTTCAACGTTGCCTTTAAAAGCTCGAATTGCGTGTAACTCTTCTCGGAACGGTGATTGGCTACCTTGCATACCTTCAATGCTCATAGCGCCTGCAATATCTGCAAGGTCTAATAAGTAACGCATTTTAGTAAGCGCTGTAATGGCGTGCGATAAAATAAACTGAGTACCGTTGATTAACGCAAGACCTTCTTTAGCGTGCAGATCAAGTGGCTCTAAGCCATGCTCTTTTAATACCTCTGCCGCGGGTTTGATTGTGTCGTTTACCCAGAACTCGCCTTCACCCAAAAGCGGTAAAAATAGGTGTGATAATGGTGCTAAGTCACCCGATGCGCCAACTGAGCCTTGCTCTGGTACAACCGGGATAATATCTAGTTCAATAAACTTAAGCATACGCTCAACAACAGTTAAACGAATACCTGAAAAACCTTGGCTTAATGCATGTACTTTGGTGATTAGCATTAACTTTGAAATAGGCTTAGCTATTGGCTCACCCACACCAACAGCGTGTGTGATCAATAAGTTCTTTTGTAATAGGTTTGTTTCTTGTGGAGAAATTTGTGTATCACACAGTGGACCAAAGCCCGTATTGATACCATAAATGGCTTTATCTGAGGCAGCCATTTTATCTACGTTTTGGCGGCTTTTATTTATTTTATCAATGGCTTCTTGGCAAAGCTCTGCCTGTAACGTACCGGCTGCAATCGCATTAACGTTATCTATCGTTAATTGGTCAACACCATACTTAAATGTCATTTATAACTCCTAAAAAACAGGATTAAGTTTTAATTATTGGCAGTCTAGCTTGCTCTAGTTGTTTTACAAATGCATAATTATCGTTATTCATTCCAGATTTATCGAACTAAAAGAGCCACTATGCAAGTTCATGATGTAGACCTACGATTATTGCGTGTTTTTGTAGCAATTGTTGAGTGTGGCGGGCTTTCAGCCGCAGAGTCACGTTTGAATATTGGCCGCTCAACGATCAGTGCGCATTTATCAGATTTAGAAGTAAGGCTTGGCATTAAATTATGTAAACGTGGCCGCAGTGGTTTTGAAATTACAGATGCAGGTGCTATTACCTACCAAGCATCAATTGAACTGCTTCAGCAATGCGAAGCCTTTGCTAATACCGTCGCAAGCTCTAAAAACGAGCTATCGGGGCGTTTAAGTATTGCTATGATAGATACCATGGTAAGTGACCCTCGCTGCGCCATTCCCCGCGCAATTGCAAGGTTAAAAGGCAAAGGTAAAAACATTCAGTTTGATATTAACGTCTGTGAAGCCCGTGAGGTAGAAACCGCAGTAGCCAATGGCCGTTCATTAGTGGGTATTGGTGTTAGCCGTCATCATATTCGCGGATTAGATTACACTGCCCTACATAACGAAACTAACTTTTTGTATTGCGCAGTCGGTCACCCACTGTTTGAGTGTGAAGACAAACAAATCAATGAGCTTATAAAAGAAGCCGAAGTTATTACCAGTAACTACATGCGCGATAAAGAAAGTAGAAACGATGGCTTAAACTACCAAAATAGTGCGGTAGCCTACCATGATGAAGGTATCGCACATTTGATTTTATCGGGTGAATTTATTGGTTATTTACCCGACCACTATGCTCAGTTCTGGGTTGATAAAGGCATTTTTAAAGCTATTCAACCAAACAAATATCACTACGATATTCCTGTTGTATTAATAACCTCTAAAACAAATGCCAATTCACCACTTGCAAGCGCCATGATCAAAGAAATCAAAGACTGCTATGGTGTTTAATTTACTTATTGCTAGTTTCGCTATTCTTGAGCTCGATTATTAGTACAGTACTAAACGCGATCAGCGCAAGATTTGTAGTCACCGGATTGAATGCTTCAATCAATAGTGCTGGTTGTAAAAAAGCTACAAACAGTATTAAACCTATTAAAGATAAAATATTGACTATATTGATTAAAATTGAACGATAGAAAATAAAAAACAACACCGCAAAGATGATTTCACCAACCCCAGCAGCTCGTGTTATGAGCATTGATATTTCGGCATTAAAACCAAAACTGGCTGTCATCCGTTGTTCAAGTGGAGAGATATGGATAATTTTTGGGAAAAGGCCATGGTAAAGCCAAGTAAAGCTAATAATAAACCGTGAAATTTGCACTACCGTTAGATTTTTCATAATAGCCTATTAAACGCGTTGTGTGTTCTTTAAAAGAACACACAACAAATAAGTATTATACTGTTGGTTTTCCAAAACGGTTCTCACCTGCATCACCTGCTAGGAAACCATTTTCTATGAGTGCCCAGATCCCACCGATTACAGGAACAAAACCAATTAGTACCCACCAGCCTGATTTATTACGGTCATGCCAGCGTTTAATTTGAATAGCTAGCGAACACCATATAAGTGGCACATATAAGATAAGCATAATTATAGAAATAGCTGATTCGCTACCACCCGAAAGCAATGCGGCAATAAACATTAAAACGAATGAAGCAGCAATCATTCCTAGTACTGAAAACCAATAGGTTTTGCGAGGAATGCGGCCGTTAAAAGAAAATAGTATTTCTTTTACACTAAGGCTTGTTGTTTCTGTTGAAGTTGATACTACATTTGATTCTGGGGCTTGATATACGTTTTCTGACACTGTCATTTCCTTTGAATTGTGTTTTAGTAAGCTACTATTATTTGTTAGCTCACTGATTTATAACATTAACTAAACTAGTTTTAGCAAGAATAAGATAACATAAATTTAGTTAATTTGGGTACTAATAAATTTCTTAGCTCTTTTTATGTAACCTTTTACCCTAAGTTAGTAGCTTACAGAGCATAAAAAAAGCACCATGAAGGTGCTTTTAATTAACTCGGTTGTTGCCAATATTTGGCATATAAATTTGGATAGGTTTGTTTTAAATACTTGGCTTTATCTTTAAAGCGTTTACCTTTTGGTTGCTCAAGACCTGATGGAATAAAAGGTAACTCGTCGTCATTACGTTCTTCGTAAAGCATACCGGCAATTAAATCGTATTCATCTAAATACGGGTAAGGCTGTTCGTTTAAATGATAAACCGGCGTACACTCTGCAATTGAGTCTGGGTTTTCAAGCGCCTTTAAAAACGCCTGTTCACCACGTGAAATAAGCCAACATAAAAACTCAGAGAAACCATAATCGTCATTACAACCGGCCATTACATAAGCGGCACCAAATAAGTCCCAGGTATAGGCTTTGCGCATACGTAGGTTAAACTGCTTATCAAATTCCATCAGCTGTTCGTCAGATAAATCAGTCAGCTTTGCTTTTAATGCATTACAAACAGACTCAGGCTCAGCAGTTTTATCTTCGGCGGTCACGAGTTGCCAAAATTCACTTTCGCTTAAAACACTCATGATAAAATCTCTTTCACGCGCCCTACTTGACCATCATCAAGTTGAACTTTAATGCCATGCGGGTGATTCGGTGATTTAGTTAAAATACGTGACACCACGCCTTGAGTTAACTGACCTGTTCGTTGATCTTGTTTTAATACAATGTTGACTTCGCAGCCAATTGAAATTTGTGAACGCGTAGGCACTGCCATTGCAATATCTCTTTCAATAATTTTTGCAGATTATAGCTATTTGCGGCTGGCTTACCAAATTAAACCTGTTTGATTGGGCTGTTTTTAAGCAGCTCCTTTGGCAATATCTCATTTAAGCGTTTAATGATAGCATCAGCCTTGCCTTTAATTTGAAAGTCGTAACCTTGGCCGTTGCCATCTAATATGACGGCTAAATAGTTATCAGCAACTTTCAGTTGGGTAATACGGCTTAATTCAAGTGTCTCTTCTTTATCGCCATAATAAACCTGCTTAACCGTTAGGCTTGTGTCTGTTGTCGTGAGTGTTTTACTAAGGGCTGTTTTGGCTGCGAATTTTTCTGTTGAGCGATAGGCCTGCACCATAAAACCGATTGCAAATATAAACCCGTTATAAGATACAAGAGTATGTGGGCCTGATTGCACACTATAGACACCGAACCCAACACATAGCACAGCCAGTGCTAAATTTAGAGTAACTAACTTTTTTGAGGTTAAATTCATCATTATTCCTTTAAAAATGAAATTGCTTTTGCATTAATAGCTAAATCTACAGCGCTCAATTCTTTGATAATTAGATTGGTAATTAACTGGGTTTGCTCAGCGGTTAACGGCAGTTCTTTACAATAACAACTTACTTTTAGTGATTGCGGTAGCTTTTTTAGATCAGCAGTATGAGTTAACCATGAGAATTCATGTACCTGATCTTTTGCTAGTTCACACGCTTGTGTTAACGCAACTCGAATTGCTTTGTCTTGACGTTTTTCAGTTTTAGTCATGTTCTGCTTGTTGTTTTTTAAACTCTTCGTAACTGTCCTGCTGGCGCTTTACACACTCGTGATACTCTTTATCAGCCATATAATTGCATTCACTTAAACGTGCCGATTGAATTTCATGATAACGGGCATCTGAGCTACACGCTGATAAACACACAGCAACAGTCGCGATTACGGCCAATTTTAAAGCATTAAAAAACATTTAATTTCCTTTATGTAGTTATACATTGGTGCTGCATTTTCCTGTATATTGCGTGGGTTTTAATATTATTACCAAAGGGTTCTATATGATGTTGTCGCAGTTACAACAGCTGTTTCAGCGTATCGATAAAAGTAAAATTTTTCAATCATTTGTTATTGCTGTTATTGTTATTTCGGCATTAACAGTCGGGGCACACACCTATTCACTTCATCCAACGGCAGAGCTTGCCTTACATTGGATGGACTTAGGCATCACGGTTTTCTTTTTAGTTGAGCTAGTGATCCGCTTTATTGCAAGCCGGGGCTTTAAAGATTTCTTCAGCAAAGGTTGGAACATTTTCGATTTCATAATCGTAGTTGGTAGCCTTTACCCTGCAGCTGGTTCAACAATTTTTATCGCTCGATTACTGCGTATTTTCCGCGTGTTGCGACTTGTATCAATGATCCCAGAGCTTAGACTGCTGGTTAACTCGCTTTTAAAAGCCATTCCACAAATGGGCTATATCGCCCTACTCATGTTTGTGATCTTCTATATTTATGCCGCTATGGGTAGCATGTTATTTGCTGATATTAACCCGGTATTATGGGGCGATGTATCTATTTCTATGCTCACCCTGTTCAGAATTGCCACGTTTGAAGATTGGACTGATGTTATGTATGAAACTATGGCTGTGTATGAGCTCAGCTGGATTTTCTACTTAACGTTCATCTTCTTAACAGCCTTTGTATTTTTAAACATGATGGTTGGTGCAATTTTAGAAGTTATGTCTGAAGAGCATCGGAACGCCCGCGAAGAGCAAACATCTGATGCCGACATGCCTGCAACCAAAGGACAAATTGCTCAGCTACAAGCTGAAATGGCCGAACTAAAACAATTACTGAAAGAAAAGCATTAAGGTTTTTAGAGCTTACTTTTTAGATAATAGCTTTTAGATATTAGGCGCTAGGGGCAAGACCTTAGCGCCTTTTTTATCCTCGTTTTTCTACCTTCCATGGTGGGTTTAAGCGGTTCTCTCCTGCCCAATACAATTTAATTTTATTCCCTGATGGGTCTTTTAGAATTGCTTCCGTCCATAAATAGCGCTGGGCGGTTGGTGGCTGTTCAAAACTAATGCCTTTTTCAACAAGGCTTGCGTAAAACTCATCGAGCTGCTCATGTTCAAAATAAATGACCGCATCATTACTAAACTCTTCAGTTTCTAATGACAACGAAAATGTGGCATCACCATCTGGACATTGAAAGCGTGCGTAATGCGGGGTATCCACAATCTGAATCATTCCCAGTGTTAAGTAAAAAGCCACCGCTTCGTTCATATCCTTTACAGGCAACGTCACCTGATTGAGATTCATTAGTCACTCCAATGTAATGCTTTATTCGTTGCTTCAGCATATCGCGTACAGCTAATTAAGCAAAAGATAAGCTGTAACAAATTATTGAGTTAAACATAAGAAGCAGGAGCATAATTGCAGGTTAATTTTACAAAATGAACATTTTAGATACACGCCCAAAATCCATATCGGGCGTAAGGTTTTATCCTGTATGATCAACAACTAAGTATTTAGTGAAGCCCAACATTGTGTATTTTCGTGCTTACCTTGCTGATTATTGAGCTCGCTTAGAAGCTCTGCTAATGATAAAGATTTATAAAAGTACCAACCCTGAACCAAGTACCCTTTATTATATTTCCTAATGAAACTATATTGTTCAACAGTCTCTACACCTTCAAAAATAACGATTCGATTTAAATTAGTTACCAGTGATATGATAGCTACAATCATATTTTGCTTTTCATCATCCATGATTGACTGTATGAACACCTTGTCAATTTTTATCACATCAAAGTTGATCTCTGTTAGCCAGAGAAGGTTAGACACTCCAGTACCAAAGTCATCTAATGCTATTTTAAAGCCATAAGTTTTGGCTTTTAAGGCAAAACAAGAGATCTCTTGCAAAGGCAGGCCAATTCGTTCAGTGATCTCTATTCTTATTTGCTCATGATTTACTTTATGCTTGCAACATAACTGATGCAAATAGTCCAAGAACTCAGGATCTTGTATTTCATAGCTATTGACATTTATCGCTACTGAAAAAAGACGATCAGTGTTCATAAGCTGAGCCAGCTCTGCAATCATTTTTGTCAAACATTGCTTTGCTAATATAGGATAAAGAGATAATTGCTCAGCGAGTTCCAAAAATTGCTCAGGTGAGACTTGCCCATGAATAGAGTCTTTCCAGCGCACTAAACTTTCAACGCTAGTAATTTTATTAGTCTTAACATCTACTATTGGTTGATACTCAAGGTATATTTCCCTTTTTCTAATTGCCCTTTTTAATCTGAACTCTATTGAACGTCGCAAATCTAAGTATGAAATTAAAGAATATATAAATAAGAAACTGATAATAGTAAGCAAGCAAATAAGAAGAACAGAAATATAAGGGGGAAAGCCCATTAGGCCTGCTATACTTTTTTCCTTAATATTATTACCATATTTAAAACCATAACTGCATGGTTCAAGTATTTTAGAAGGTTCGCGCCTCTTATCCTTAACCTGAGGCAGCCCTTCTTGCTTAGCAAATAACACTAGGTCTGTTAGGTTACTTAAAACAAGAAGCAAATTGTTGCTTCTTTTATTGATTCCAAGCCACTTTTTAATGTGATTGTTTGTATCTGATTCGTTTAGTTGTAAATAGCTATGAACATGACCAAGCTTATAGCTATCCCTAAAAATCAATGATATACCACCTTTATCTTTTACTAATTTAGAAAGCACCGAGCTCCCCGCTTTAAAAATAAAGCGTATTTGGTTTACCTGAGAAATTACATATACAGCATTTTTGATTGGTTTTTTACGCAAAGGCCGATTATCTTCATTTGCTGGCCTCGGCGATTCATGCATGTTGACTAGGTCAGTAATTGACTCAAAATTATATTTGAACGCCAACAAGGTGCACAGTGCAGTTCCCGCCAGTAAAACCAAAAGCAAAATACAGCCGTTTTTATTCATCGCTGCTATTGATAGATTAAACATGCGTCACCTCTGCAAGTCATGCGGATCAAGTCCGTCTTTTGCGAGCTGTGTTGCAATAATAAATATCAGCTGATTAATACTATCAATTTCTTTTGTTACACCTACTGGAAATTGATTACTGTAAATTCTTAAATTGGCGGTAGTTTTATTATCTAGTTTAGAGATTAAACTTAAATAAATTTGCACTGTTCTGCAAACTGACAAAGGCTCTGCTAAAACAATATTCTGATGATTATTTTTTTGATACACAAGACTTACGCACAGCAGTGCGTAACGTATAAAATTACTTAAATACATATAGTTACTCTTACTTAAATTAGACTAAGCTCGAAAGCGAATATAAAAGGTTAGTGTTATGTAAGAGATGTTATTGGTGGGCGATGAATGGGTGTTAAATCGGCAGATTGAAAATCGACACTCAATGACTCAATCTTAGTAAAATACGCTGATATCGGCTTTGAAAATGCTAATGATTCAACAAAAGCTGGACTATGACAAACATGACAATGGCCTTTCTCGGCAGAGTCAGCTAATTTTGTTGCAAGTTCAGCATGCTCAGATTGGTGTAGTTGATGATCGCCATTAGCAGCGCAATGAGTTTCAAGATCGACTTCCTCTAACAAAAGTACTGATGTGTAATTAAATGCAGTGTTGTGATCTGCAACATCAAAACTGTCCAGCAAAGGCTGGAGTAGTAATACACAAATCAACATAGAGAAAACTGATTTCACACAAAACTCAGGTATCGGGACAACAACCTTAAACTAACAAATTAGTCTTGTTTTGAACAGTGAATTTTAACTATAAAATACAGCTTACCTTAGTTCTAAAGTCTCTTTATTTTAAGTACATTCAATTTCAATAAGTTAATATTAAACAAATTGGAAACATGCCACATAATGGTATAGCAACTCCGCCAAATACCTAGCAATACAAGCTGTAACACATAGTGTGTTCATTCTATCTATGTCTTATAGATTAGACTCACAGGGTGTTTTAAGTCTCATATGCAATATTGGAAAAGGCTTGCCCATATCATCTAAAGGGGAACGTGAGGCAACTTTAAAACCCATGTGCTGATAAAACCCAACTGCAAGTGGGTTTTGCTCATTTACATCCACTTTGTTGGCAGCTAATTGCTCAATTGCATAGTTCAGAAGTGCTTTACCAACCCCCTTACCTCTTGCGGCATCTAAAATGAACAGCATTTCTATTTTGCTATCGTGTACACCAACGAAGCCTAAAATTGTTTTATGTTCACTCTTAATGCACTTTAAAGTTACGTTGGGAAAAGCTTGCTCAATAATAATTGGCTTAAAAAAGGCTATATCGTCTTCTGTTATAAAATCATGGGTCGCTCGTACTGAGTTTTCCCACACATCAAGTAGCTCTGGATAATCATCAGAGTTCACACTTTCTATTTTCACTGTAATCCTTTTTTATCATCAAGTACTTTATGTAGTTCGGTTAATGATAAAGATTTATAAAAGTACCAACCTTGGACTTGATGATCAGAATTATATTCTTTTATAAAGCTGTATTCTTCAACGGTCTCAACACCTTCAAAAATGACCAGACGATTTAGATTTGAAACCAGAGACATGATGGCTAATACCATATCCTTTTTGAATTCATCTGTGATCGATTGGGTAAGTATTTTATCAATTTTAATGATATCGAAGTTAATCTCTGTCAGCCAAACAAGGTTAGATACCCCGGTTCCAAAATCATCAAGTGCTATGACGAAGCCAAAATCTTTTGCCCTTGTCGCAAAATCAGATAACTCATTTAGAGGCAAACCTATACGCTCCGTTATTTCAATTTTAACTTGCTGAGGTTTTATCTGATACCTATCACAAAGCTTATTCAAGCGGTCTAAATATTCTGGAGTCTTAATTTCATAAGCATTTACATTAATGGCAACTGTGAATTCTGGGTCACGATGCAAAATCGGGGAAAGCTCTATAAATGCACGTTTAACCGAGTCATATGCCAACTTTGAGTACAAACTTAACTGCTCTGCAATACTTAAAAATAGTTCAGGTGATACGTTTCCATGAACCGCGTCTTTCCACCTAACCAAGCTCTCAACACCGACAATTTTACAATTTTTTAATTCAATAATTGGTTGATACTCTAAATATAAATCGCCGCTTTGAATGGCCTTACGCAGCCTAAACTCGATTGAATGATTCTTATCTAAAAATGAAATAATAGAGTAAGCAATTAAAAAGCTGACTAACCCGATCAAACAAATAAGTAATGCAGATACGTACAGAGGTAAATAAAGTAATCCAGGACGATTATTCGTTGTTTCAACACAGTATTGAAACTTTTTACTACATATTTCTAATACCTGAGATTTCAAAAAAGTATTGTTTTTTAATTGGTACTGCGACGAGTAATTATGAAAAGTATGCTGCTTATTTTTTGACACAATTTTATAAGAAAACCCCTTATCTAAATGATCAAAACTCTTAAATGGCTGATTGATAGTAAAAGCAATAACGTTATCTTTTTTTGTAATGTCATATTTAGCCGGAACAGGGAAAATACCACCAACTTTAGCAGCAAATTGATAACCAGAAGGTGAATGATAAAAACCCCCTTCAAGTAAAAAAGGAGCGTCTAATAATCCCCAGTTAGCTGAACACAAAACCCTATCATCAAAAATCAATCCTAAATCATGGGTGTATTCATATTTTGAAAGAATTATACGAAGTTCGTTTATTGTCGTTGCATCACACTGACTCGGGGATATAGCAGAAACATCTCGCATCGAAGCCGCTAAATCACTCGATATGCTTTCTGCTTTTAATAATAAAGAATTGGCAAACTGTTTTTGGTAATTTAGTTGTAGATAACTAACAATGAGGTGAAAGGAAAAGATAAAAAAAACCATGATAAAAACTATATAGATAGTTTGTTTATTATTGTTTGTCTTTAATGTTTTTCCTTTCATGCGTAACTTATCTTTTAGTTATATTATTACAAAAACTAAACCTTAATTACCATTAAATCAACAAATTCCAATAAAAAAGGAACAGAAAATCTGTTCCTGATATAGAAAATGCATTTTGACCCAATTTTAACTACACCTTAAACTTACCGACTAGGTCGGTAAGTAGATGAGATAGCTGATTCAACCGCTCGCCATTTTCACGCGCTCCCTGTGCAATATCACTAACATCGTCAGCGGCGTTTTTAATTTCTACAACATTACGATTAATATCTTCAGCTACGTGCTGTTGTTCTTCGGCTGCGGTCGCTATTTGTGTGTTTAAATCACTTATATTAACGATTGAAGCAGTAATTTCGCTAAATTGCTGCTGTGCAGAATGCGCCAACTCAACTGTTTTATTTGTGCGGTTCAAGCTGGTTGTCATTTCTTTAGACACCTGATCAGACATCTTGCGCAACGTATCGAGTTGACTTGCTATTTCTTCTGTTGACTCTGATGTTCTTTGCGATAGCGCTCGGACCTCGTCTGCAACAACAGCAAATCCTCGACCATGGTCACCGGCACGTGCAGCCTCAATAGCAGCATTTAGCGCTAATAAATTAGTTTGTTCAGCAATGCCACGTATAACACTGAGAATCGACATGATATTTTCACTTTCAGCATCGAGTTGGTTTATATCTTGAGTTGCTTTGGTGATCACTTCTGACAAAGATACAACGCTATCAACCGTCTCAGTAATAACACTTTGTCCAAGTTCAGAGGCTTGTTGAGTTTGCGAAGCAAGTTCGGCTGCATTTGCACAACTGGCAGAAACCTCATTTGCTGTTGCCGCCATTTCATTAATAGCTGTTGCCGCCATTTCAAGAGCTTGCTGTTGTTGAGATGTTGAACCCGATAATTGAGAAGCTTGTGACGAGGTGTGTGCAGAAGTCTCACTAACATTCTGTGCGCAGTCATTAATTTGCTTAACCAAGTCCGATATCAAGTTTAAAAATAAATTAAAGCTGTTTGCTAGTTTTGCTGTTTCATCGCGTGTTTTAATAACTAAACGCTTAGTTAAATCACCTCCACCTTGGGATATCTCCGTAAGGCCATCACTTACCTCAACAATTGGTGCAGAAATTAATTTAGAAATATAGCTAGCAACAAGAATGAATACAGCAATCAGAATTGCACTGATGACTAAAATGGTAATAGTCGTTGCGTTTGCTGCACTCATTACTTCAGATTTTTCAACTAGACCGATAAATTTCCAGTCTAGCTTTTGCGAAGTATAAATATTAGCCAAGTAATCTTTGCCATTAATGTCTATTTCAAACTGACCATGATTGTTATTGGCAAGCTGTTTGTATTTACCATTATCAATCTGGCTTAATTGTTTAAACCGATAATCAGCATTTTTAACATCAACCAGCACATTGCCGCTATCTTCAATCAGCATTAGATAGCCGGTTTCACCAAGTTTAATGTTAGCAATAATATCTGTAAGGCCCTGCAAAGAGACGTCCATGCCCTGTACGCCAATAAACTCACCAGCTTGTTTAATGGCTTTTACTGTGGACACTATAACCATATCATCCGCCGCCCAATAATAGGCATTGGTTCTTACTGTTTTACCATTTGCTGCTTTACCCGTTTTATACCAAGGCCTAACTCTTGGGTCATAATTTGCTGTCACTTCACCCTCTGGCCATTGAATATAACCACCTTGCTCGTTCCCCATGTAGATGTAAGCAAGGCCTGGATGGGTTTTGCCAAAATGATCAAATAAGTTAAAAGCGGTTTTTTCTGTGTTACTGCCATTGACGTGATCAAGTTTCACTGAATTAGGCGATTGCATGTGGGTTTTAACGCCTTGCTCGGCGTCTAAAATAGCGGAATGAGAAGCAAGATAATCGACGTTTTTCTCTATTTCGTCAAAAAACATACTAATGCCGTTATCGACTTGTCTCGCCTCTCGTTCACTTAGTTCAGCGAAATTATCTAATGCCTGCTGTCTTAATTGAGTAATGACTAAAACGGCAATAATTATAAGAGGAAGCGCAATGGCCGACGCAAAAGATAACTTTAATTTTTTAGAAATGTTCATGGAGAGTTCTCAGCTAGGTACTTACGAAAATATAGTTAATCACTTAACTTTCAGCAAGCTATTTAACTTATATTCAATACAACTAAACCACCATTGATAGATTAATAAAATAAGCAATAAGAATTGATATGTACCTACACTTTATATTGACACAAACTTGTAATGTACTAACTTTAAATATTGTGATTAACACGATTTTAACAACAATGGACTTAGCGGTTTCCAACCAATTGGCAGCATTTGCAGGAAGCAAAATTGCTGCCTATTCTTCTCTTAATTTAATAAACAGCAGTGCAGTTTAGATAGTATTAAAACAACTTAGCGTAGTAAGTGTTACTGAATCGATAAATCAGCTAGCGTCTAAATTGCCTATCCCTACCCCATATTTAAGCATATAGCTAAGTAAAGCCTGAGCATCTGGGTGTTTATCTGCTTTTAACCCTGTTACAACACCTTGTTGATCTTCATCCGATTTATGCTGGCCTAACTTCTCTTTTGCCTGAATTGAGTCAAGTTCAATTTTAATACCCACTATGCCACGTAGTAACTTTGCTTGGTAATCGGCTGGCAACAAACTAGTGTCGTTTAAAATACTCGGCTCGTATTGGCTAATTAGCTCATCGAGGCATGCTAAGGTGTTGTCATCATCGAGGTACTCTACTTTCCCCATGGCATGAACCGCAGCGTAGTTCCAAGTCGATACAGCAGGTTTTTCTGCATACCAAGTGGGTGAAATATAACTATGCGGGCCATTAAAAACCACTAATACACGCGTATCTTGCAAGCTTTTGCCATGACGATTCGCTCGTGACACATGACCATATAAAGTGCCCAACTCGCCTTCATCAGGTTTATAAACTAAAGGCAAATGTGTTGCCTCAAACTCACTATCAACCATCAATGCAAAGCTGTAGTTTTTGATAAACTGCGACACTCGCTCTGGTGTCATTTTCCATTTATTGGGGGTGTGCATTACTTTCCTTTAGTGCTAAAAAAGGCCAGCAAACTGCTAGCCTTAATATTGAAATGTGTAATTAATGTTGGCCATCAACAATAATGCGTAACATGCGACGAAGTGGCTCTGCTGCACCCCATAACAGTTGGTCACCAACCGTAAACGCACTGATATATTCAGGGCCCATCGCTAATTTACGAATACGACCTACCGGAATAGACAAGGTGCCGGTTACTTTTACAGGTGTTAAGTCTGTTGCAGTAATGTCACGATCATTCGGGATCACTTTCACCCACTCGTTGTGAGAGGCAAGGATCTCTTCAATTTTCTCAACGCTAATATCTTTGCGTAGCTTAATTGTCATTGCTTGCGAATGACAACGCATTGCACCAATGCGCACACATAAACCATCAACAGGGATAGGCTGCTGGCTGCTACCTAAAATTTTGTTCGCTTCAACTTGCGCTTTCCACTCTTCTTTACTCTGACCGCTTGGCATTGGTACATCAATCCAAGGGATAAGGCTACCGGCTAAAGGCACACCAAACTGATCTTGTGGTAAATCGCTTGAGGCAATTTTTTCGGTAACTAATTTATCAATTTCAAGAATCGCAGCATTAGGATCAGCAAGTTTGTCTGCCACTGTTTCGTGAATTGCACCCATTTGCGCAATTAACTCTTTCATGTTGCGTGCACCAGCACCTGAAGCGGCTTGATATGTCATTGGGCTAACCCACTCAATCAAGTCTTGTTCAAATAAACCGCCTAGCGCTAGCAGCATTAATGATACAGTACAGTTACCACCCACATAGGTTTTAACACCTTGCTCTAAGCCTTGATCAATCACGTCTTTATTGACTGGATCAAGAACAATAATGCTATCGTCACTCATACGCAGTGCCGATGCTGCGTCAATCCAGTAACCTTGCCAACCTGATTCGCGTAATTGCGGGTAAACGGCTTTGGTATAGTCACCGCCTTGGCAAGTGACAATAATGTCCATCTTCGCAAGCTCAGCGATATCATTAGCATCTAAAAGCGGTTTAGCAGGACCCGCAAGATCAGGACCTAATTGACCGGTTTGTGAGGTGGTGAAAAAAGTGGTGTCGATTTTAGAAAAATCATTTTCTTGTTGCATACGATCTAATAACACAGAGCCAACCATGCCCCGCCACCCGACTAATCCTACTTTTCTCATTGTTTGTTCCACTGTTTGATTCATTCCAATTACCTAAACTGTTAAAAATTAAAGTCCATTGCGTGAGAGTTTAATTTTTACAGGGATAATCTAGCATTGCGGCCAAAGCAAAACCAGCGCAAACCGAGTAACATCAAAATTTTTCATCATCGTATTAGCGGACAAGCGTCTGGCAGCACTAAGTTAAGCGCACCAGCATGCACTTCAAAACGTTGTTGTTTTGAAGTGATTGGCTCGCCATCTAAGTTTATTGGCATTTCTGTTTGTGTTTGCCATTCAAGCCATGGCACTTGAAAACGTTTTACCCACTGTTGTGATGAATTAGGATAATTGCTGAGCTCTTCTATAACCGCTGGTACATCTGAAATTGCAAATGATGTAAACGCCACTAAATCAACCAAGCCATCGTTTATGTATGCATGTGGTGAAAGTTGCTGACCACCACCCGCTTGGCGGCCGTTACAAACGGCAGCAGCAATAATATCGCCCGAAGTTCGTTCACCATCAGGGAGGGTAAGCTCGCCACTGTAAGGTACAAAACTCAGCGCTTGAACAAGCCCTGCCAAGGTATATGCGCCACCACCGAGTAAATTTTTCAGTGCAGGTGGTGTGGTTGCGGTAATTTTTGCCCCAAAGCCAGC
This sequence comes from Pseudoalteromonas sp. MEBiC 03607, assembly GCF_004792295.1. Taxonomy (NCBI): domain Bacteria; kingdom Pseudomonadati; phylum Pseudomonadota; class Gammaproteobacteria; order Alteromonadales; family Pseudoalteromonadaceae; genus Pseudoalteromonas; species Pseudoalteromonas sp. MEBiC 03607. The sequence continues at coordinate 188,550 of NZ_SRRY01000002.1, read as the reverse complement.
ACTGGCTACGTTTACAAAATAACGCTTATCAACCTCAACTGTATCAATAGCATGCGGCTGACCATTTGCAGCAAGTTCAAGTGCTGGCAAGTACCCGTCAGGAATCTTAGCGGCTGTGGCAAAATCATTTGCCGTGCCCATAGGTAAAATAGCAAGCTCTAAACGCTGTGATTTTTCCATTTTCATTAATGCATTTACGGCTTCATTAACAGTGCCATCGCCACCAGCCACAACAACACGTTTCACGCCTTCGTCAGCGGCCTCATTAATAAAGCGCTCAATGTCACCCCCTTCATAGGTAACACGCACAGCAAGAGACTGACTGGCTCGAAATTGACTAATTGCTTCACGAAGCTGCTCATCAGCCGCTTTTTTGCCATTTAAAATTAATCGTAAGTCCATTTTTAATCCCTGTTTTAACACTTAGAACTACCATAACACGCAATGGTTTAAACAAAAAAGCCCTGCTATTGCAGGGCTAAATCAACGTTAGGATTTATTATTGTATCCTTCCTTGGGGAGTTTAATTAAAACTCGTAGCTGAAGCCTAAGCTAAACTTAGTGCCTTCTTCTTTCTTCCAAAGTGATAAACCTTCTTGCTCAATTTCTTTATCTTGACCAAGGATGTTTTCAATTTTGAACTTCACTTTTGTGTTAAAGTTCGGGAAGTAAGAGTAAACTAAATCAAGCGAATGGAATGGCTTCTCTTCTGCATCTTCATTACCGCGAGTACCCGGTACAATAATACGCGGACCAAACACGTTATATACAAGCGATGTCGAGTGGAAACCATCAGCAGAGTCATAACCCATCTGTAAGTTTGCTACCCACTCAGAGTGACCTACTAAACGGCGCTCATCGTTAGTAACAATGTTAGACACGGTATCGGCATCAAGTGCATCTTTTAATTGCTGCTCAAACAACGAATCAACGCCGTCAGAATCATCAATACCTAGTTTCACAGTTGAGTCAGATAGCGTAACGTTACCCGACAAGAACACACTCGACCAATCGGCACTGATAAAACTAAAATCAGTCAAGAAATCAACTTCAATACCCGTTAACTCACCCGATTCAGCGTTTGCAGTTAATAGCTGTGGCGCAGCACCACCTACACCTGCAAGCTCTACCATTTCGATAGGGTTCGTAATGTCTTTGTAGAACAATGCAACTGATAAGTTATTGCCCGATGCCATATACCATTCAAAACGGAAATCAGCATTTTTAAGTTTTGAACTTTGCAGTGTCGGTGAACCACGAACTAGGAATTCAGTTAATGGATCAACGAAGAACGTTGAGCTTACATCACGCATATCTGGACGAATGGTTGTTTCGCTTAAATTTAAACGAAATTGCATTTCTTCATCCATAATATAAGTCACAGCTAAAGATGGATAGAAATCATCTTCTTTAATTGCTACTTCAGCTAGCTCTTCTGTTGTCGCATCAAATAAATTACTGTGAGCCTTAAATGGAACCGATACTTGGGCAAAATCTTCCCAGCGAACCCCACCAGTAATACGCCAAGTATTATTGATGAAATAATCAGCCATAAAGTAATAAGCATCTAACTTATGCGCCGCACTGTATTTATCACCGTCTGTTGTTCTGTCATCAAAAATGCCAGAACCGGTTGAACTTGCGTAAAAAGCATCATTGTTGATGTTATCGTAAGCAAAAATTTCATCTAAACGTGAGCCATAGGTAAAATCATCAGCAATACCACGGTGCGTAATACCAAATGTCGTATTATTTGCAGTACGTGTTTTCTCTGAGAAATCGCCACCCACTTTTAGTTCAAGCTCATAGCCTTCACCATAAAATGGCATGCCCATGTTCCAACCCCAAGTATCAACTTCATCATGAAGAACTTGGAATTCACGGGTTACGTTAGTAGCTGAAACATCTTGTAATTGCTCAGAAACAAACGAACCATCGTCGTAGTTACGTTGGAAAACAGCATCTACACCACCTGGTGCATCACGATTTGCACGGCTTGTGCCGGCATACCAATCAACAAACAAGTTGTTAAAGTCGATAAAGTTGTGTGTGCCTTTTAATTGGCTAGAGAACATTTCACGCTCTTCGTACACAACATCAACGCGACGAAGGTCACGAACACCTTCTTCAGTTTCGTTGGCATCATAGAAATTACGATTACGAACACGGTCACGCATGTCATGCAGTGCAATGTTTGTCATCTCAATTTTATGGTTTGAATTAAACTCATAACCAATATTGAATGTACCACTCCAACGCACATTTTGTTCCGTTGATGTGCCATCGTAATACTGTGCAAAACACTTGTCTTCACAACCTAAGCTGCCAAGGTTAGTACCACTTTTTTCTTGTGCTACTTCCCACTCATTTTCGTAAGAAACAGCGGCAAGTACACCAAACGTACCCATTTCACTTTCAAAGCGATCGCCTAGCGAAACTGAAAAGCTCATTTCAGGATCAACGTCTTTTTCAGTTGCCGAAATGTTCCAATCAAGAGCCGACATCAATGCTTGGCGCTCAGCCAGTGTTGTGTTGATATCGCCTTCAAGGCCCGCACCATAAAAGGCATTAATTATTTCAGTAGGTAACGCACGAGTACCATCATCACGGCCCATCCAGTCATCATCGCCACCTTCATAAAAGTAGCCTGTATCACTGTTATTGGTGTTGTAAGAAGTACCAATGTCGACTTTAAACAAAAAATCAGTCGGGATTGATTTTGTTCTAATATTTACGTTACCACCACCAAAATGCGCAGGCATATCGGGTGAAAACGATTTTTGAACGCTTAAACTTTCAATAATATCCGATGGGAATAAGTCAAGCGGTACAACTGAGCGAGTTGGATCTGGACTTGGCACATACATACTATTGAGCTGAGTACTCGAATATCGCTCACCTAAACCACGAACATAAATGAACTTGCCATCAACCAGTGTCAAACCTGTTACACGACGAAGTGCCGATGCAGCATCGCCATCACCAGTACGAGAGATTTGCTCTGCACCCATGATATCGGCAACAAACGCTTGATTTTGACGCTCTTGAAGAACCGCGCCAGCACTCCCTTTTAAACGCTGTCCTACAGCAACCACTTCTTCAATTTCTTGTGCTTCATCCGCTGCATAGGCAGTATTGACTGATAAGCCAACTAATGCTGCAAGCACTGCGTGGTTTATCTTTGAACGCACAAGTTTAGAGGGGGTAAAAGATTTCATTATTATACTCCGAAAACAAAACTAGAAGCTGGCCGGGGTTGCCCCCGACCATGGATTAGAAGGGCTTAGTTAAGACCTACTTTTACCCAACCTGCTGTCCAGTCTGTTTGCGCATCCATTGCACCGATGTAATCTACTTGGTCGAAGAAGCTATTTAGGCTTGAAGCATCGAAACCGCTACCAAGTAATGCTGATTCAGCACTTGGTTGATAACCGTTAGAGCTTAGGCCTAACATTGCTGCGTCCATGATAGAGTTACCTTCTTGGCCTTCGAACCAAGATTGAACATTACCTGTACCAATTGCTTGGCTTGAGAAGTTATTATCTGCTGTACATGCAACTACTGAGTGGCTGATTGTTAGTGAACCATCTTCAGCGCGAGGAGCTGAATCTGCACCCACTCGTAAGCAGTTTTTATAACCTTCACCACCTGTTACTACTACGTTTTTCAGCATACCCGCAGTACCAGCACGTAAACGGATACCGTTTACACCATCTGCGCCGATGATAGTTACGTTAGAGATAGTAGGTGTAGTTAAAGGTGATGCATTTGAGTCAAATTCTGAGTTATCAGCTTCAATTGCATTATCACCTTCAGATAAAGACTGCTTGATTAATACATATTGTGCATTACCAGTCCAACCGAATGACCAATCTAGCGAGTCATCACCGATGTTTGTCAGTACTAAGTGGCTGATGCTTGCAGTACCACCGAAGAACTCAACACCGTCATCCAGGTTTTCGTGAACGTGGATATAATCAAGTTCAGTTTGGCTACCAACACCTGCAAGTGAAATACCGTTAAGCTCATCACCGTTACCAAGTGTTTTACCGGCTTGTTTTACAACAACATACTTAAGTGTACCTGAGTTATCTTCTGGTTGGTTACCACCGAATTGACCAGCATCACCTTCTGCAGCAACACCACAGTTTGCAAGTTCATCGGCTGTTGTTTCACCCACTTGGTCACCACAAGAGTTAGCTGGTGCGTTACCAAGAAGTACCACACCACCCCATTGACCAATGCCCGTTTCAGCACCTGTCATATCTTGGATTGATGTCATCACGATTGGTTGAGTTGCAGTACCTACCGCTTCAATCTTAGAATCACGACGAACAACTAAGAAGTCATCACCGCTTTCACCGATTAGCGTTGTACCAAATTGAACATAAAGAGTAGCACTATCAGTGCGGTCACCACCCACTGCTGTACGACCTTTAAGGATCCAGTGAGCATCGTTAGTTAGAGTTACGTCAGATGTGAAAACAACATCTTGTGCTAACTGATACACTGGCTTATCGGTAATTTGTGGGAAGCTTGCTGAAACATCAGTCGCTAGACCTTGTTCCATTGCGTTTGTGATATCTGTAGGGAAGCTAGGGTTAACAGCAACTGTCCAACCTTCCATCCAGTTATTGTCACCGTCAAATGCACCAATGTAGCTTGTTTTAGTGAAGAATGGGTCAAGCTCTGACGCATCAACACCTGCACCTAATAGCGGCGAGCTTGATTTAGGTGTGAAACCATCTGTAGCAAGGTTTAATGTCGCTGCAGTTAGCGTTTGGTTACCAGTTTGACCTTCGAACCAAGATTGAACATTACCAGAACCAATTGCTTCAGTACCGAAGTTATTCTCTGCACTACATGCTACCACTGAGTTTTCGATAGAAAGCTCACCAGACTCAGCATTTGCAACAGAGTCAGAACCTACACGTAAACAGTTTTTGTAACCTTCTGGGCCTGTGATAATCATGTTACGGATAACACCCGCTGTACCTGCGCGAAGACGAACACCGTTTTTACCGTCAGCACCAACAATCGTTACGTTAGAAAGTAATGGCTTAGTTAATGGTGTAGCGTTTGAATCGAATTCTGAGTTGTCAGCTTCGATTGCATTGTCACCTTCAACTGATGATTGTTGGATATATACGTTTTGTGCACGACCTGTCCAACCAAATGACCAGTCAAACGCGTCATCACCAATATCAGTTAGTACAACGTTACGAACGTTTACAGTACCACCGAAGAACTCGATACCATCGTCAAGGTTTTGGTGAACTTGGATGTATTCAACTTTTGTTTTAGAACCAACACCCGCGAATGAAATACCATTTAGCTCATCGCCGTTACCTAATGTTTTACCTGCGTGTTTAACAACAACATAACGAACAACACCTGAGTTGTCTTCAGCATCGTCACCACCAAATTGACCTGCATCACCTTCAGCTGCAACACCACAGTTTGCAAGCTCCTCCGCTGTTGTTTCACCTTGTTGGTCACCACATGAGTTAGCCGGTGCATTACCAAGTAATACTAAACCACCCCATTGACCGATGCCTGTTTCTGCACCTGTCATATCTTGGATAGATGTCATAGTAATTGGTGCTGTTGCATTACCATTAGCATTGATTTGTGAACCACGACGAACAACTAAGAAGTCATCACCTGTTTCACCGATTAATGTAGTACCTGCTTGAACATATAATGTTGCGCTATCGGTACGGTCACCCCCCACTGCTGTACGACCGTTTAAGATCCAGTGTGCGTCATTTGTTAATGTTACATCTGCTGTGAAGGTTGTATCTTCAGCTAAACGATAAACAGGCTTGTCAGTGATTTGTGGGAATTCAGATGAAACGTCTGTTGCAAGACCTTGCGCCATTGCATTTTCGATATCAGTTGGGAAGCCACCATTGATAGCAACAGTCCAACCTTCCATCCAGTTGTTTGTTGCGCTAAATGCACCGATTTGACCATTTGCTAATAATGGTGAACCAGCTAAAGGCATATAACCATTATCATCTAGCATTAAATCAGCCGGTGTTAGAGTTTGGTTACCATCTTGGCCTTCAAACCATGCTTTTACAGTACCGCCATTAATGGTTTCACTACCGAAGTTATTAGCAGGTGTTTGACAAGCAACAATAGAGTTAGTGATAGTGAGTGAACCATCTTCAGCGCGAGGAACTGAATCAGAACCAACACGTAAACAGTTTTCATACGTTGCAGGGCCTGTAATGAAAACGTTTTTCAGCATACCTGCAGTACCTGCACGTAGACGAATACCATTGTTACCTTCAGCACCCACGATTGTTACGTTTTCAATTGTAGGGTTAGTCAGTGGTGTAGCGTCTGAATCAAACTCAGAGTTATCCGCTTCAATCGCGTTGTCACCTAAGTTCGCAGCTTGTTGAATGTATACGTTTTTCGCAGTACCAGTCCAACCAAATGACCAATCTAGTGAGTCATCACCAATGCTTGTAAGTACCACGTTGCTTACGTTTACTGTACCACCAAAGAACTCAATACCATCATCTAAGTTTTCGTGTACTTGAATGTAATCAACAGTCGTTGCAGAACCAACACCTGCAAATGAAATACCGTTTAATTCGTCACCATTACCCAGTGTTTTACCTGCATGTTTAACAACTAAGTATTTCAATGTACCTGAGTTATCATCTGCAACATTACCACCGAACTGGCCTGCATCACCTTCTGCTGCAACACCACAGTTTGCAAGTTCGTCTGCCGTTGCTTCGCCTTGTTGGTCACCACATGAGTTTGCTGGAGCATTACCAAGAAGAACTAAACCACCCCACTGACCGATAGACGTTTCAACATTAGTCACATCTTGAATCGAAGTCATTGTGATTGGCTGGCTTACAGTACCTACCGATTCGATTTGTGAACCACGACGAACAACTAAGAAGTCGTCACCCGATTCGCCAATTAATGTAGTACCTTGTTGGATGTAAAGAACAGCATTATCTGCACGATCGTTACCAACCGCTGTGCGACCATTTAAAATCCAGTGAGCGTCATTTGTTAACGTTACATCTGCAGTAAAAGTAGTATCTGCTTTCAAACGGTAAACTGGCTTATCAGTGATCGTTGGGAATTCTGAAGAAACATCTGTCGCTAAACCTTGTGTTAAGGCATTTTCGATGTCAGTTGGAAAACCTGTAGTCGCATTTTGAGAATCATCACGACCTGACTGATCGCCGCTGTTATCACCATTGTCACCACCGTTATCGATGATATTAGTGATGTTATCGCCTTCATTTACAGTGGTGTCGCCTTCTTTAACGACTAAATCACCACCACAACCAGCTAAAGAAACTGCAGCAGCTACCAGACTAACTTTAAATAAGTCAGATAATTTCATTGTTCACTCCGTTAAGATAGATATTTAATTATTGTGTTAGCGCATAAACTCAAGTCACCAAAAAGCACTGAAACTTAATGCTTTTGGGTCACTTGAGTTTTAAACTGCGACTACCTTACGGGAGCTGTATGACAAACTAGTTACACTTTAATAAACATAAAATGACAATATTAATTATTTAAAAAAGAGGAAGTTAGTTAATTTTAGAAACGGAAAAAAGCCGCCCGAAGGCAGCTTTGGTGTTGCGATTATAAATTAGTTCTTTTGTACGCTTACCTGTTGAATACGATTTAGAGTAAAGCGGTACGTAATGTTTCGGCGTGCACTTTTTCACGCTTCACATACTTGATCCATTGCTCAGCTAAACGCTGTGACTTTTTGTGCTTTTCCGCTTGCTCAAACGCTAAAATCGAGGCATCAAAGTTTTGTAAATTGTACTGCGCCATACCTAAGGCAACATACACATTTGATTCAAACTCTAATCCGCCTTTATCGAGCGCTTTACGCGCTGCATCCGCTGCTTCTTCGTATTTTTCAAGGTTGATACTCACCTCGGCAATACGCTGATCGTACTGGCCATGAGTTACTAAATCAGCTGCTTTTGCAAAGTATTGCAGCGACTTTTCGTCTTCTTTAGCTTGCACCATTGCTTCTGCAACAAAGGCGTAGTTTTTTGCTGATTTTTCAGCCACACCATCTTGCATTGCTTTACTCATCACGTTCGCAGCTTTAAAAGCCAGGCCGTTGTATAAATACACTTGTGATAATTGACGTAAATCTGATTTAGATTTCATGAAACCTTGTTGATAGGCCGCTTCTAAAATCGCTAATTGCTTTTTCTCTGCGCCCGTTTCACCGTACATGCCACCTAACTGAACCCAGTACTCTGGCTTGTTATAAAGCTTCACTAAGCGTTCAAGTACCTCGACCACTTTGTCAGACTGATTAAGTGAGTAGTACATAGCACGCTGTAAGATTAACCAGTTTTCTTTTGGCATTTCGCCTTTACTGTCGGCTTCTGCGATAGCAAGGTTAATGTTTTCAATGCCTTTTTGGTAATCTTTAAGCTGATAATAAGCTTGTGATTTCAATACGTAATAAGCATCTGTTTTAGGCTTGTCGTTAATCGCATCCCACTGTGCTAAATATTTGATTACCTTTTCGTAATCACTATTAGCCATGGCAAGTTGCGCTAGGCTAAACGTAGTACTTACACGTAATGTTTCTGGGATCGCGTCTTCGTTTACTACTTTTTCAAACGATGCAATTGCTTTATCTAAGTCGTTCTCGTTGTAATAAATAAAACCGTAGAAATTATGCATCATGGCAATTTCATACGAGTTCATGCTTGAAGAGCGCTCTTGAATACTATCAAGTGCTTCTAGCCCTGCTTTTGCATCTCCATCATCAGCCAGCTTTTGTGCTCGCGCTAATTGGCTATACACTTTTTCACGCAGTGCAGGCACTCGTTTAGTTTTTTGTTCCTCAGCGTAAGCTGTTGCCAGTGTGACACCTGGTAACATGCTAACAACGCTTGGGATTACCAGGCTGCTTGTGAAAGCAGCCGCGCAAACCACGGCAACTTTTAAAGGTTTCATAATCGCATTCCTCTTTTCTAACCGTTAATCTGGAAAGAAATTTTGTTCTGTACGCCCGCTACTTCAACGGCTTCACCGTTAACAACGCGCGGTTTATATTTAAATTTAAGTGCTGCATCCATCGCAGCGCGGTCAAACAGTGACTCAGGTTCAGCTTTAATCACTTTTGGGTCACGTACTGTGCCTTGCTTCGTTACTGTAAACTCAACAATCACATAGCCTTCGATTCCACGTGATAAAGCTCGGCGCGGATAAACAGGCGCTACTTTTACAATCGGTAGGTATTCACCGTCGCTTGATTCAAGCGCTAAACCACCGGATAAGTTAACGTCGGCTTCAACACTGGCACCAAAGTCAAAATTGGCATTGCTCGCGTTAGGATCACTGTTTTGCATTTGCGGTGATTCCATTGGCGGAGGTGGCTCTTTTGGCGTTGGTGGCTTTTGCGGTTTACGTTCTTTCTTTTGCACTGTCTCTTCTTTTTTCAGACGAACAAAATCAAGTACGTTTCCTTTTACGGGCTCAGACATGGCCCCTTCACCACCGGTGATCAGTGCCTGCATGCCTAAAAACAGCATGACAGTCACGATACCCGCGATGATTAATGCAACTATATAACGCATTGCTCACATTCCTTATGATGCTTCTTGCGCAGCAATCGACACATCAAATGCGCCTGCAGCTCGCGATGCATCCATTACTTTGATAAGTACATCGGTTGTGGCTTTTTTATCAGCTTGAATAACCACGCTACCTTGTGGGTTTTCTGCTTTTAAGCGCTCGATATTTGCTTGGACTGCACGAACATCTACTTGGCGTTTGTTGATCCAAATTTCACCTTTGTCAGAAATAGCAACTAAGATATTGGCACGCTCTTTTTTCACTGCCGTTGCCGCTTCAGGGCGGTTTACATCAATACCGGCTTCTTTTACGAATGATGCTGTTACGATAAAGAAGATAAGCATGATGAAAACAACGTCTAGCATTGGCGTCATGTTGATTTCTTCAGCGTCGTCTTCTTGAAATAAATTACCTAGTGGCGCTCTCATTGTTAGTCTCCTAGTGGGTGATGCTTACATCACCCTAAAATTCGTTTAGTGGTCTAAGACCATGTTGTCTTCAAGTAATTGCACTTCGCGTTTTGCACGACGTTGTAAGAACGTTGATGCGAAAACCCCTGAAAGTGCACCCACCATACCGGCCATTGTTGGGATAGTGGCTTTAGACACCCCTGATGCCATCGAACGTGCACTGCCTGTGCCTGTGATTGCCATTACATCAAATACTTCGATCATGCCGGTTACGGTACCTAACAGACCTAAAAGTGGACATAACGCAACCATTACGTTAATTAGCGCAAGGTTATTATTTAGTTGCATGCCAGCGCGTGAAATCATCGCTTGGCGAATTTGCTCTGCGTTCCAGCTGTTACGCTCTGCTCTATTGCTCCAAGTGCTTTTTACGTCTTTCTTGTAGCGTTTAAAGCCACCAAAGAAGTACATAAAACGCTCAAGTATCAATAACCACATCGCGAAGATGAGGACCCCGATGACCAAGAGAACTTGGCCACCTGTGTCGAGGAAATCACGTAGAGCATTGATTGCATCAATCAATAGCACCATGATTTATGCTCCTTTCTCGCTTCGCTCTGCGATGATACCTGCGCTTTGCTCTTGTAAAATCAACAGCATGTTTTTAGAACGCGTGTTAAGAAGTGTGTATAAGAATACTGTTGGGATAGCCACAACCAGACCAAGTACCGTTGTTACAAGTGCCTGAGAAATACCACCCGCCATTAGTTTAGGGTCACCTGTACCGAACAATGTAATTGCTTGGAAGGTGTTAATCATACCGGTTACCGTACCTAGTAGACCAAGTAATGGTGCTACTACAGAGATAATCTTAATTAGCGTCAGGTTACGGGTAATTTTTGGCATTTCACGAATGATTGCTTCGCTTAATTTAAGCTCAAGTGTGTCGTACGCAACATCTGGGTACTGATCTTTCACTTTCATTACACGACCAAGTGGGTTGTCATCACGTGCCACTGTGTCTTTAAGCTGACGACGGATTTTGCTACCCATAATCATCAGAGATACAAAACGCTCAAGTGCAATTAGTAAAGCGATTAAGCCAACACCTAAAATGATGTAACCAACTGTACCACCTTGGTGAACTTGCTCTTCAGTATCTGGTGCTTGTACTAAAAGACCTAAAATTGAACCACCTGTTGGGTCAAGTGCGAACGGTACAACGCCTGATTTTGCTTGTTGTAAGTCAGCTGCAGTTGCGGTGTAACGGCTGCTTGGCTGACGCGTAAGCTGGCTGATTGTATTTGTAGCCGGTGTGTACTCTAGGTATTTACCATCTGCGATTAAGTTAAATGCACCAACACGCACCACTTCTTTTTGTGCTTTGCTGCCACCTTCAACGATAACATCTGTTGTAAAGCGAGATACTTTACCTTGTTCAGTCATTTCGCGTTGTAATTCAAACCATACTTTTTCGATATCATCGATAGAAGCAAGCTTTGACGTTGAACCCATTTTTTGTGCCAGCTCATCCATAAAGTTACTACGACCTGGAAGCTCAGCAGAAACAACTGACGTCATGAATTTGTTGCTTGAATCGCCTGCTACTTGTTGTAACACACCGAATAGCTCTTTAAGTGAACCCATACGGTTTGAAAGTGTGTCTGTTAAGTTAGCTAGCTTTACTTCGTTTTCTTCAAACTGAGTTTCTAAACGCTCAGACTCGTTAAGCATTGCAGTACGTTTTGCTTGTGTATCTTTAAGCATTTGTACTTGTTCGTTTTGACGCGCCATGAACTCTTGTTCACGTTGCTTATTCTCAGCGCTTTGTTGTGCTTTACCTTGCTCTAATGTTTTTAGTAATGAGTCTAAATCCATTGGCTCAGCCGCTAGGCTGCTACCAGCAAAACCAAGGCCAGCTGCAAACACGGCCATTTTTGTCATTTTCGTTAATAATTTCATCTCAAACCTCTTATTCAGCAGCGTGGACTGGCAGTGTTAACATATCTGGGGCAAGTTGCTTACGTGCAATGCGTAAACCTTTGTTGATTTGGCTGATTGCAGAATCTGGTAATTCAACAAACGATTTTGTTTCTTTATCCCAGCTACCTGCTTTTTTGCCGTCGCGTGTTAAATAAATAAGTTCTAAACGACCGATGCGTAAGAAATCCACTTCGCGCTCTTGGCCATCTACATTCAGTAATGATGTGTACGCTTCGATAGTGCGACCGTAATCAACTTCTACTTGGTAAGCTTCAAGTAAGCGGCGGAATTTTTCACTTGAAGTGATGTCTGCGCGGTCCATCATTTCTTTTAATGATGCAATACGCTTGCTACGCTCTTCAGTTAAGAAAGGTACGTCTAGTGCAACAAATTGCTCAAGACCTGTGATCATACGCATCATTAACGGCGTGATTTGACGCTCGATAACCGATACCTGATCCATTGACTCGTTTAACGCGTCCATTTCAGCAATTTGGTTGTTTAATTGCTTAGTAAGTTGCGCGTTATAAACAGTTAAGCCGTCAATTTCTTTATTAAGGGCTTTGAATTGTTGTAAACGACCTTGCATTGAATCTGCAATCTTGTCGATTTTAGTTTGTGATTGCGCAGCAGATTTGTTTATCTCGCTGCTTTTATCAATTACTTTATCTAGATCGTTTGCATGTACTGCTGCAGATGCCGCTACAATACCTGCTAAAATCAGTGGTTTAACGCCTTTCATCGCATACACCTTTACTCGTTAAGTTAGCTTAATTTGCTAGTTGGGTTGTTTTACTGTGCGAAAGGATAACGATGAAAAATGACAAGCATGTTGCGCAAAAAATACAAAAATATGACAGCTGTAACAATTAGTTTATATTGGGCAAGAATAAGGCAAAAGTTGCAGAATTGTGTCCTTATTAATTTTCAATTTTTAGCTTTGGGTTCGGTTTGTTACCCTAAAGAAAGGTAAAATACTAACAAAGTAGAATACTAAAAAGTTTCTTTGATATATTACAACTCAAAATATATCTGAGATAAACAGTATGGGTAAAGTCAGCTTCTTAAAATTAAACGGTAATATTGCAGATCAAGTTATCAACCTCAAAGTTAAAGAATCTCAAAAGCATCTTATCGACAACAATGCCGAGTGGATTATTCAGGCTATTTTCAACGAAGATAGTATCAGTTATGGCATTTATGTAGATAATAAACCTGCTGGATTAATATCTTTAATCGATCCAAGAATACTCGAAGATTTCGATGAACATTTTCAAAAAGATTATCTCTACTTGTGGCGCGTTATGGTTGACTATAATTTTCAAGGTCTTGGGCTGGGAAAACAAGCAATTAATTTTAGTAAGCAATACGCCTCACTCGTAGGTTTGCAAGGTGTGTCACTAACCACAATGGATAAAGAAGATGGTAATGCACTTTCAATTTATCAAAAGCTTGGATTTGCTCCAACAGGAAGAAGACTAGATGATGAGATTGAATTGATTTTTAATTTTGAGCATATACATTTGGCCTAACTCCCTGATATATGATCTTTATTTGAGCTATTTTCATCTTCGGGCTCGTTACAAAGCCAAAACGAGGTTAATTATCACGTTTGGCTTAAAACTTTTTAATTCAATAGGCTTAACCAGCAACCAAATTAAATAACGTCTATAATTTGCTGATAATTGTTTTGCCAGTCTTGGTAATTAACAGGAATAGCAATGTAGAGTCCTTTATTTTCAAGGACTAAAGATGGAAAACCTTGAATAGGAAAGCTTCTGGCTTGGTTTATTTCGGCCATAAGTAACGAATTTATTTTTTCACTTTCTATTTCGTTAATGAATACGTTTTTTTCTAGCAATTAGTTAATGACTCTGATACTAACTTAGCAGCACTTGGAGCCCGAAAAATATTTAGATGCACATATTTTTCTCATGGTAAATAAGTCAGTTTTATGGATGAGCATATGAAAGTCACCATTTTTTTAATTTCAGCCTATTTTGCAATTGGGGCGGCTTTATTACGCTTCGCGATTCCATTTTTTCTTTTCCCAACCATAGAGCTTGAGCAACCCACATTCGAAGTCGAAAAATATACAATTCAAGAAAATGGTTTAGAAATCATTGCACGATCATACGGTATGAAAGGAACTCCTTGCCTTTTTTTCTTTCCTGGCCAACATGGTGGCATAACTAGATATGAGAGAGAAATAGCAAATAACACCAAATTTAAAACTTTTAATACAATTATCCTTTCTTATCCATCTCAAGATGGTGCTTCAGGTAAAGTTACAAACTTGGAAGCTTTTAATGACTTAGTCGTTCAGCTTATAAATAAAACTAAAAAAGATAGTGACTGTTCAAAAACCTTTTTTTATGGCCGCTCTTTAGGTGCGATGTTAGCTGCAAATGTTTCGGTGAATGTAAATTCTCAAGGAATAATTCTTGAAAGCGTAGCTCTCTCCCTTGATAGAGCAATAGAAACTAAACTTCAGAATAAATGGTATTTATACCCCTATCAGATTTTACCGATTAAGCTGTTATTACCACATAACTACATTATTGAAGACTTACTACAGAAACAAAAAACGGCAAATATATTAATAGTTCAAGGGAGTCAAGATAGCATCACGCCATTAAATCAAATTGAAGATGTTGTTACGCGTAATAGGATAAGTTTATTAAAAATTGAAAATGGCAATCATTCTTCAACGTTTTCTTTAGCGCAAAATCAGATCAGCTCAATCATTAGCCATTGGTCTCAACAGTCTGAATGAAATTCAAAGCTTAAATCAAATTGATACAGTGAAGTTATAAAGCGTTAGCCAGGCGCAGATATAAACTTGCTCAATAAAATTTTCGTTAATAATAAAGGCTATTTAAAAATTCGTGGATCGAACTCAAACTCAAGCTTTTCAAAATTTTTAAAACTTTCTTTCATTGCGGGATGGTTTGGATTTACAACATAGTTGTTATCTCTAGGAGAGATTATAGATGGCACCTGGAGTGCCGCAAATTGGGGCTGTGACACATTCAGAAATTCATCTCCAATTTCCTGTGTCTCCTCACTAACTGGTATATTTCTCCACGTGTTAGGTAAGTCTTCTTTATCAAGTTTTGCTATAAATTCGTCTGGAATTTCAATTCGGTAAAGATCATATTTATCGACAATATTTGGATCATTGTTTACATGAACAAAGACTTCTAATGAACAAAGGGATTCTGATTCAGCGAAATACAATGCTTCAGTTCCTTTTGAGTTCCATCTACCACCAAATAACTTTGCTCCAGCAGGACTAAAAGGTGTATCTGCAAATTTTTTTTGTATTAAACGGTACATTTTCATTATGAAAATACACCGTGCTCAACTCTACCGATAAGATCTTTTACAATTTCAAAGTCTACAGTTGTAGACACCATATCTAACGGCCTTTTGCCTCCTAACCCATAGACACTTTCACGCATCCATTCTAATGCACGTTTCTCATCATTAAATAATTCAGTAGCTAACTTAATAAGCATTGCTAGCCTATAAATCGCGTCACTTTCCTGGGTGTTAAAGCGTTCTCCGTTTTTGAGTCGGCGCTTAATAGTGCTCACTGGTATATGAGTAACACTATGAAACTCGTTCTGAGACAACTTTGTTTTTTCGATAATATTGCGATATACCTTAGGTTTAAATCCTTGGTGTACCGCATCCATACGAGCTGTTTTGGCGTCTTCAATGCCTAGAGCAATCCAAAAACTAGATTTGTTATCGCGACTCGGTTTAAAACTTTTTAATTCAGCATTTGCCATAACAGCTCCCAAAAAAAATAGACCATATGAGCTTACAATATTGGCTCAAATGAGCCCGACTTGCAATAGCTGATCAAAAATAAGCCAAATGCAAAAAATATAAAACAATAATTATATTTGAGATAATCAATTTTTAAGAGATAAAAACTTTCGCTCTCAGAAGAACATCAATGCAAAAAACGAGATTAAATAGTATCAATTAATTGCTGGTAAGTGCTTTGCCAGTCTTGATAATTAACAGGTATAGCAGCGTATAGGCCTTTATTTTCAAGGACTAAAGACGGAAAGCCTTGAATGGGTAAGCTTCTGGCTTGGTTTATTTCGGCCATAAGCAATGAATTTATTTTTTCACTTTCAATTTCTTTAATGAATGCATTTTTTTCTAACCCAATTTGCTCTGCAAGGCTTGCAAGGGTGCTGATGTCCGATGGATTTTGTGCATTTAAGTAGTAGGCTTTTTGAATGGCATAGAGCATCTCGTGCTCTTTATTGTGCTGCCTTGCAACAAGTACTGCGCGGCATGCTGGGTAAGTAGAGCGACGTGGTTGCGCGGTACGCCAAAACTCATGATTAAACGGTGTGCCAAGTTGCTGCTCTATACGCTTCCATGTTTGCTGTAAAAACTGCTGCATATCTTTTGGCATTGGCTCATCTGAATCGGGAGCAAGGCCACCCACTTTATATTCAATAGCAAGTTTACCACCAAGGGCTGCTTGGAGTTTTAACCAAGTTTCTCTATAGCCCCAACACCAACTACACATGGGGTCGTAAACATAAATTAGCTTTGCCATTTAGCTTATCTCACTCAATTCCGACACTACTAAGTTACGCCCTTTTGCTTTCGCTTTATAGAGGTTGTCATCAGCTTGCTTAATTGTTTTACTAAACTGGCTACCCCGTTCTAGGCTAGCAATACCAATGCTGCAAGTAATGGTAACAGACTGCCCAACATCATAAGGGATTTGCTTTTGCGCAACATAAGCACGTAACTTTTCGGCTACCGCATGGGCAATCTGAATCCCAGCCTTAGGCAATAAAATGATGAACTCTTCGCCGCCATAGCGTGCTTTTATATCTGTGCCACGCAATTTATCGTGCAACATAGCAGTAAACGCTATCAAAACCTGATCACCAAAGTCATGGCCATAACTATCGTTGAGAGATTTAAAGTTATCCAAATCAATCAATAATACCGACATGGGTAAGTAGTTTGCCGCTTCAGCTTCAAGGCGAGGCTGAATATGTTCATAAATATAACGACGATTCGCAAGGCCTGTAAGGGGATCGGTCAAGGCATCGCGCTTTTCAATTAAAGTGATATCAGCAATCTTTTGATGGCTTTTTTGTCTGAAGTATTCACTAATTGCAGAAAACAAAATCACCATGGTAAAAGAAGCTAAAAAACGCGACATTTCGACTGGCCCGTATTTAGCTTGACCAATATCTGGCCCGAGTAATAAAACCAATGCACTTAAGTACATGCTACCGACAAGAATACTGCCCGTTCTTAAGCCTAATGTGACATAGCTGACAATAGGGTAAAACATCAACCAATACAGTGCCGTATTTTCTTTGCCACCGGTATAAACCAAAGACATGCATAACAACAAAATAATTGACAAAATGATACTGGTTACTAAAACCAGCGCACCAGTACGGAAGTAATACAACATACACAAAACAATGGTTATATCACTTACCAATAACATCACTGTCAATTGCACTGCGTAAATATGGTAGTTAGACAACACTAACGAAGTGATCAATACGATGGCAAAAAATGCCATAGTAAATAACGTGAAAGCACGGCGTTGTTTATCCGCCGTGTCGACACTGTTTATGGTGATGGCACTAAGCCAGTTTTGTTCCAATTGTAAATGCTCGGTATAAAATTAAACTTTAAATTTCAAAACAAGTTTTTCTAATTCATAAAACTGTGCTTTTAACTTAGTGCATTCATTAAGTGTATTATTAAGGTTACTTTGACCTTGATTAGATAGTTCGCTAATCGAATGAATGTCACTGTCTAAGCTCTGGATCACGTGGTTTTGCTCAGTCGTAGCATTGGCAACACTGTGATTTACGTCGTCAATTGATTCAATAGCTCGTGTGACTTCAGCCATTTTATCGCCGGCAATACGTGCCTGCTCGACACTCTTTTCGCTATCGCGAATACTGGCAGTCATTACCTCTACCGCCGAGGCTGAGCCTTGTTGTAACTGAGAAATAGTGTCTTCGATTTCTTGAGTTGATTGTTGTGTACGATGGGCTAGTTGACGCACTTCGTCAGCAACAACCGCAAAACCACGACCCGCTTCACCTGCACGGGCCGCCTCAATTGCAGCATTAAGCGCTAGTAAGTTAGTTTGTTCACTAACACCTTTTATCACTTCGAGAACTTGGCCGATGCTTACTGTGTGTGCATCTAAACTATTAATTGTTTTTTGTGCCTGCTCCATATTACGAGACAAAGCATTAATAGCCTCTAAGTTATCAGCCAAGGCAGATTGGCTTTGTAAAGATTGGCTATTAGCACTGGTTGCTAACGTTGATGCATTACTAGCACTATTTGAGATTTCTACCGCACTCGATGTTAGCTCATTGATTGCGGTGGCAACGTTATCAGTGCGTTTTGTTTGGTCTGCATACATATCGAGGGTGCCTTGAGTTTGATTAACTAAACTCTCAACTAGGCGTTCAAGTTCAACGGTGGTATTTTTAACTTGCTCAATTGATGTATGAATTTTTTCGATAAACGCATTAAAGTAATGGCTTAGCTCGCCAAACTCATCATTGTTTTCAACCTCAAGGCGGCGGGTTAAATCGCCCTCACCCTCTGCAATATCTTTAATTGCATCGTTTAAGCGCTGCATTGGACGCATTAAATAGCGAAGTAAAAACTGCATCATTAATACAATCGCAACTATACCCATCAGCATGTAGATAGCCGCCATATTTCTAAATGAAGCAACTGATGAATAAGCAATTTCTTCGTTGATCACCACTCCTAAATACCAATCAACGTTTTGAATCCCTTTAATTTTAGTGAACGAAACAAGTTTATCTAAACCACCTACCTGTACTTCTACAAATTCAGATTTTAACGACAAACTTTTGCCAAATAAGTCGCGCATGTTTTTATCGTTAAATTTAGTTTCTGGGTGGCTTAAAATTCGCCCTTCACTATCAAGTAAAAAACCATAACCGAAACCTAAAAAGTCAATTTCGTTGACGATTTTAGTTATGGTTTTCATATCGATATCGGCACCTGCAACACCACTAAATACGCCGTTTGCTTGCATTGGTGCTACAGCCGAAATTGTTAGTTCATTGGTTGTTACATCAATATAAGGGGCTGTAAATGCAGTATTGGTTTTGTTCTCAACCAGTTTGTACCATGGACGTGTTGTAGCGTCGTAATCGGGTGGCAACACAACAGATTGGTCGTTCAACACAAAGGTGCCGTCAGTGATACCAATATAAGTATTTTTGAAGTTACCGGCTTTGTCAGCTGTGTTGAGTTGTGTGAGTGTCAGTTCTTTACTGTCGCCAAGTTGATATGTGTCAGCAACCGACGAGACAATAGCTAACTTAGCATTCAACCAGTTGGCTATGTTTTGCGACACTGACTGAGAAATCTCTTGTAGAACCAGCGAAAGCTGCTCCTGCGTTTGGCTGCGCATAGAGATGAAGTTGTTAATCGTGAATAAACCGAGCACGATCACTAAAACCAGTGATGCAGCCACAGTTACCTTGGTGGTAAATTTAAGAGTGCTTTGCATGACAAACCTGTTTGTTATTTTTTTCGTTGTTAGCGCATTTATATTTAACAAATTTAGAGCTCTTTGTCTTATAAATTTAAGCTAAAACTAGAAAAAACGTTCATTATTGAAAATAAACGCTTTCCATAAAAATCAATTACTTTGTTAACGGCAGCAAATCCTGCATCTAAAGTAAATTATTAGATCAATTTAAAAATACAGTACTGGAACGTTCCTAACAAACAGGTGAAAAATACATTCTGAATACGTATTCATTAAATCTATTTGTCATTTAACTTTGTTTATAATACTGAATTACAAACATAAAAAACCCCGCATCTCAGTGCGGGGTTTTTTATTAAATAGCTATTTAAGCTATGCGTTTCTTCCAGCTATCAGCCAAACGTACAACGTTTAAGCCATACCAAGCGATAAATGCATAACAAATCACTGGTACAAAGAAGCTTTGCTGAATACTAACCGTATCTGCAACCACACCTTGTACTAATGGTACTAAGGCACCACCAACGATTGCTAAACATAACCAACCCGAACCTTTACTGGTTAGTGAGCCTAAGCTTTCGATTGCAACAGAGAAAATAGTTGGGAACATAATTGAATTGAATAAACCAATCGCAAGTACAGAGTAAAGCGCTACATCACCTTCAGTGAATATAGTCACTAACAGCAATACAATAACCATCATGGCATTAAAGAATAACGCTTTTGAAGGCGCAATCTTTTGCAGTGCAGCAGAGCCAATAAAACGACCCACCATAGCACCACCCCAGTAGTAAGCAATTAGGCTTGCAGCCGCATGCTCTTCAAGGCCAGCAATATGCTCTTCACCAAAGTAATTTACTAAAAAGCTACCAATTGAAACCTCAGCACCTACGTAACAGAAGATACCCACAACACCCATCATTAAATGAGGTGCTTCAGCTAGGCTGTGGCCTTTCGCTTTACAGTCTTGCTCTTCTGTATGCTCTGCAATTACAGGTAATTTAAAGAAGGCAAATACCACAGCAATAGTCAGTAATGCTGCTGCAAGCATAAGGTAAGGTACTTTAACCGACTCAGCGGTTGCTGCGTTTGCAGCTAACGTACCCGCTGTACCGAAGAATAAAATACCACCCACATATGGGCCAACTGTTGTGCCTAGTGAGTTAAGTGCTTGTGCTAAATTTAAACGTGACGATGCCGTTTTTTCAGGACCTAACGCCACAACATACGGGTTAGCTGATACCTGTAATACGGTAATACCGGCCGCAAGTACAAATAATGCACTTAAGAATAACCAGTACTCATGCACAACAACCGCTGGGTAAAATAACATACAGCCGATTGATGCCACGACTAAGCCAGTAAGTACACCGTTTTTGTAGCCCATTTTTTTAACCAACATACCCGCTGGTAGCGAAACGATAAAGTAAGCACCAAAGAAACAAAACTGAACCAGCATTGCCTCTGTGTAGGTTAGATCGAATACCCCTTTTAAACGCGGGATTAAAACGTCATTTAAAACTGTAATGAAGCCCCATAAAAAGAACAGGGTTGTCATTGCCGTCAGTGGTAGCAGGTAGTTTTTATTTTGCTGCGAACCATCGGCGACAAACGATTGGTTTGTATTTATTTCACTCACGTGGTTTTCACTCCGTTAACAAGTTATCTTTGATTCTACACATTGAAGCAAAAATAGCACAAAGATTTACTAGGAACGTTCCAATATTTTTATTTCCTGCTATAGTTGCAAAACGAACATAGATTTATTGATACACCATGGCCACAGTTGACTTTAAAAGCCCTGATTTTCTTAAGCAGCACATAAAAGACATCCTTGCTTTTTATCATCCTCATTGTGTTGATCATACAGCCCATGGCTTAGCTGGGTTTTATCAGTATTTTAAAAATGATGGCGCAATTTACGATAAACAAACCCGTCATTTAGTATCGAGTACCCGCTTTGTTTTTAACTACGCGATGGCGTATATCGAGTTCAAAGAGCCTGAATATTTAAGCCTTGCTAAACATGGTTTAGCCCACCTTGAACATGCGCATAAGCAAGCATCTGGGGGTTATGCTTGGCTTATAAAGCAAGATGAGAGCGGCGCAGTCACTGTGTTAGACGATACCAACCATTGCTACGGGCTTGCCTTTGTATTGCTTGCAAACGCAGTTGCGTTAAAAGCAGGCATTAGCGATTGTAAAAATACCATTTCGCAGGTATGGGACTTATTAGAGCAGTACTACTTTGAACCCCAGCATAATGCCTACTTAGACGAACAAAATGCCGATTTTAGCCATGCAGATGACTACCGAGGCCAAAATGCCAATATGCATTTATGCGAAGCCTTACTCATGTGTTTTGAAGCAACCAACGAGACCCGTTATTTAAAGCGTGCTAAACAGCTTGCCGAGACCTTTACAGTAAAACTAGCCGCACACAGCCAACAGTTTGTCTGGGAGCATTACAATAAAAACTGGCAAATCGATTTAGATTACAACAAAGATGACCCACAGCATTTATTTAGACCTTGGGGATTTCAGCCAGGTCATCAAACTGAGTGGGCAAAACTGTTACTTATTTTACACCGCCATATTGACGAACCTTGGTTAGTAACGCGCGCTAAAAGCCTGTTTGATGAAACCCTAAGCATTGCATGGGATCAGCAACATGGTGGCATTTTCTATGGCTTTGCACCAGATAAACAAATTTGTGATAGCGATAAATACTTTTGGGTGCAGGCCGAGTCATTAGCGGCAGCGGCCCTACTCGCTGATGCCACAAATGACGAAAGCTATTGGCAATGGTACGAAAAAATTTGGCTGTACAGTTGGCAGCATATGGTAGATCACCAATATGGTGCTTGGTATCGTATTTTATCTGCCCAAAACCAACCTTACAGTGACGAAAAATCGCCAGCAGGCAAAACTGACTACCATACTATGGGTGCCTGCTACGAAGTATTAAAAACCTTAACCTTGAGGAATGCATAATGAGTTTAGTGTGTTTTGGCGAAGCATTAATCGACTTTTTATCAGATGGTAAACAACCAGAGTCATTTACCAAATACGCAGGTGGCGCACCTGCTAATGTGGCTGTTGCAGCAGCAAAACTAGGCCTAAACACCAGCTTTTGCGGCATGTTAGGCGATGATATGTTTGGCCACTTTATTAAAGGTGAGCTAGATCAACATAGCGTTAATACATCTTATTGCCGCTTTACTGATGCAGCCAAAACAGCGCTTGCATTTGTATCACTTGATGAAAGTGGTGAACGCTCCTTTAGCTTTTATCGCCCACCAGCCGCTGATTTACTTTATAGCGTAGACGACTTCGACCATGCAATGTTTGCAAATCATGCCATTATGCATGTATGCAGCAACAGCCTGACTGAGCACAACATCTATCAAACCACAATTTATGGTTTAACTCAGGCGAAAAAAGCCGGCGCGATTTGTAGTTTTGATATGAATCTGCGCGAAAACCTCTGGCCAAGTATGCGTCATACACTCGATAGAATGTGGCATGTTATATCTTTGGCAGATATCGTAAAACTCTCATTTGAAGAACTTGAGTTTTTAAATCAAAAAAGCCATCAAGCAATGCCACTTGAACATACCATCGATGCCATTTTAAAGGCCGGTGTAACCTGCTTGCTGGTTACCAATGGCGGCGAAGCAATCAACTTTTACCACGCAGATTTTAAAGGCCAAGTTAGCCCACCAGCTACAAAAGTGGTTGATACTACAGCCGCTGGCGATGCCTTTATTGGTGGTATGCTGTCAAAGATTGGTCAGCATTGTGAAAACAAACAAAGCTTTAAAGCGTTTTGCCAAACCCCAGCAAATATTGAACAAACCATTGCTTATGCAGCTAAAGCCGGTGCTTTTGCAGTAAGCCGCTATGGTGCATTTGCTTCATTGCCGAGCGCGGCCGATTTAGCCTAAGAATGTTGAGTTTAAAGCCCAGCATTAAGTAATTAATGCCGGGCTTATTCGCTATTGCTCAGTTTTACATTTATCGATAATTGGTAAATACCTAAACACCTTCATATTTGGATCGACCACCACATGATCCCCCGCTTTTAAAGCAATGCTAATCTCGCCACTTTCAACAGAATAAGTTTGTAACGAGCCATTTATTTGCACCGGAACTGGCATAGGGAATGGCTTTCCTTGCAAAGAGTTCTTGTTCCATTTAAGTGTCAATCTGTTAGCTGATTGAACAACATCAAGTTTAGGTAATTCAGCCTGCTTAAGATACATATTAAAAAACCATTGATAGTCTTTACCCGTTAAACGATTAACAATGCTAATAAACTCGTTGGTATTTCGATAGCGCGGTGAAATTGGATAAGCCAATTGCTTAGTGTCGTTCACACCATAAAGTAGCTCACGTGTTGCTTGCCAAAATATATCTTCACCAACTAGCCAGCGAAGAGTGTGTAATGTCCAGCCACCCTTGCCATATATATCAGAGTTAAACGCTTGGTCAGATGTTACTTGTCCATCAAGCACAATGGCTTTACAGTTTTTCAGCCCTAAATACGACTTATACATGCTGTGGTTATAAGCTGCGTCACCAAACTTATATAGGCTGTAACTTGGTTGCATATAAAAACCAAACCCTTCATGAAGCCATGCATCATTGAGCTTCTCATGAGTCATTAAGTTGCCAAACCATTCATGAGCTAATTCGTGTTGCAGTAACCAATCATAACCATTTGGGTCGCGTTTGTATTTTTTACCATACGCGTTGATTGTTTGATGTTCCATGCCTAAGTGTGGCGTCTCAACAAAACCTAACTTTTCACCGCCCCATGGATATGGACCAAGCATCTTTTCAAAAAACGTAACCTGTTGGCGTAAATCATTTTCGATAAGCTCGCGTGCTTTTTGCTCGTTTTTTTTGAGTGCCCAAAATTCGATGGGCACAGTCGCGCCGTTAACACTGGTGTAATCGGTTTGAATTCGCGTATAGGGGCCAATATTAATTGCAATGTTATAGTCACTGGCTGGCACTGATAACAGCCAATCAAACTGCTGTTTATTACCATCAACTGGCTTCACTTCTTGTAAAACGCCATTAGTCACCGCACTCAGCCCTTCTGGTACTGTTAGACGAATGCGCATACTATCTGCTTTGTCTGCAAAATGATCTTTACATGGCCAAAATAAGTCGCAGCCTTCACCTTGTACAGCCGTTGCTATCCAAGGTTCACCTTCCTCTGTTTTTGAAAATACAAAACCGCCATCCCAAGGAGCATTTTTAGCTATATGAGGAAATCCTTGATAGGCTATAGCAATGCTTACCATGCTGTCTTTTGCTTGTTGTTCACCTAAGTCAACCCGAATTACACCGCCATCTCGTTCATATTTAAGGGCCTCCCCTTTTGAGCTCACTTCATTAATTGTAAAGCGGCTATCTAATTTTAATTCTACAAATTGAGTGGCTTCTAGCACTTTAAACTCTGTTGTAGCAACACCTTCAATACGTTGGTTATCTGGAAATACCTCAAGTACCAAATCGTAGTGCTTAACATCACTTTTAAGTGCAATTGCCGATAAAGCTTGCCCTGTATCACCAATAACAGGATCCAACGCAACAGGTTGTGAACTACAAGCGGCTAATACAGCCGATGCTACGAGGGTTGTTGCTACTTTAAAAAATTGATTTACTTGCAAAATCCTTTTCCTTATCGTTATTTTTATTGATTCAAAATGACATGAGCAATTATTTATTACTAAGATTTGCGATGAAATTCAGACATAATTTGAAACAAACAAAAATAATGATCTCACTCTAAGAGGTATCTAAACCTAGAACTGTTGCTGATAATCATGGTATGTTTTTTAACTAATTAAAGAAAAAGGAATTCATCCTATGAATAATAAGCTTCTTGCTGGGGGCGCGATTGCCATTGTTGCAGGTGCATTGTTGTACTCTCAAAATAAAGCCACTGTTGATGTAGATTTACATGAGCTTGCTTACGTGCCTGCCGATACGGCGGTTTTTTATGGTCAACTTAAGCCGTTTCCGTACAGCAAATACTTTGCGCTTATGCCAGATGCAATGAAAGGCTCTAGCGATTTAACGCCCATCATTGCTGAGCTTAAAACCGTTGATGATAAGAATGCCCGATTCCTTGCATCACTGATGGAAAAATACCAACAATCACTGAGCTCTTACGACGCCTTTAAATCGATTTGGGGCTTTGGTGATGACTACAAAGGCATGATGTACGCGCAAGGTTTAATGCCGATTGTGCGTTTTCAGGTCGCTGATCAAAGCAGCATTATCAATAGTATTAAGCAATCTGCTGATGAAGCCGGTATTGCTTATACAACAGAAAGCCTTGAAGGCGTAAGCTACACCCGCTTTGCCATTGAGCTTGAAGGACTAGATAACATCAACCTAATTGCATCAACTCACAACAATTGGGCTACCTTAACGCTGACCACTGCGCTTTCTAATGAGCAAGATTTACGTATTGCCCTTGGCGTAGAAAAACCGGCTCAATCACTGGCTGAGACTAAAAAACTACCTGAGCTAATTAAAACTTTCTCGCTTGATGGTAATTCGGTTGGCTTTGTTGATCATCAACGTATCGCCAATGCTGTAACAGGCAAAGAAGACTCTCGCTTACACCAGATGCTCAAAGAACTACTTGATAAAGCCCAGCAATCAAACGCATTAGCAATGATTTCAACACCTGAGTGTCAAGATGATATTGCAGCTATTGCCGCTAAATGGCCTGCGACTGTATCGGGCACAACAAAAACCCGTATTACCGCCGACTACGCCGACTTTGACGTAAAAGCAGTATTGCAAAGCACAGATCAAGACTTACTAAATACGCTTCAAGCTGTGCGTGGTTTTGTACCAAAACATACCACTGGGCTTGATGGGCAAATGATGAGTGTTGCCTATGGTATTGATGTAGCAAAAGTCCTGCCGCTAGCCAACACATTAACGGGTGCAATTAAATCAGCTGAGTTTAACTGTGGGCCAATTGTCGCACTACAGAATGAAATGCAAGAAGTGAGCACCGCTGGCCTTGCTATGATGTCGGGCTTTGCAAATGGCGTACAAGGCATGAGTGTCAGCGTTCAAGACGCTGCATTTACTATCGATGACTACAATGGCCCACAAATAGACAAGCTTGATGCCATCGTTACCCTATCTGCAACCGATGCCCATGGCTTGTATTCAATTGCGCAAGGTTTTGTACCGCCGCTTGCTAATATAAAGCTACCAGCTAATGGTGATGCGGTAGTGATCAACCAACACATTCCATCACCTGTGCCACTTAACTTTGATATTAAAATGGCGCTGAAAGGCAATCATATTGTGATTTTCACCGGTGATAAGTCAGCGCAGATTGCCGAGACTTTAGAGTCGCAAAGTGTTACTAAAAATGGCTTTGTGAACATGGCATTCGACGTACAAAAAATCTTATTACCTTTACTTGATACGATTGCATCAACGGGTCAATTAACTAATGAAGAAATGGCTGAGCTTGATTCGCTACGCGAGCAACCTGTCGGTGTTTATTTTGCCACAGACATTACCGACAACGGCATTGGCCTTGAAAGTAACGTACAAATTACTAAAAAGTAGTTTTGAGTTTGAATCTAAAAAGAGCGCTATTTAGCGCTCTTTTTTTGTTGCCATTTAAGTGAGTTGTTAGTGTCTCGACTATTACAAATGGTGTCGTTTGAACTCTCAATACCACCGAGTTTGGCAAGTCGGTCGTACAGCACAACATTGCAGGTTGCAGCTAGGTTCATACAGCCTATGGTTGGCACATACACTACTTCATCACACCATTTCAGCACGTCTTTACTAACCGAGCCATCTTCAGGGCCAAACACATAAAATGCGTTTTCAGGGTGCTTAAATTCAGGCAGCGGCGTTGCACCTTCAACAAGCTCAATCACCACCGTTGTGGCACCTTCAGGCTTTGCTTGCTCAAGGCTTTCGACTTGCGTTAGCGGAATGTGCTCAAGCACATTTTTGGTATCGGTATGGTACTTATTAGCGCGTAAATAGCGGCTACCAGTAAAAAACACCTGCTTGGCATTGTAACAACCCGCGGCACGTAATACGCCACCCACATTGGTTGGGCTTTTTGGGTTTAACAAGCCAATGCTGGCTTTAAGTGTGCTCATTAATCAATGTCTCTGGTTGGCCATTCGGCCACGTAAAGGTCAAAGTCATCTAGGTCTACGTCGCAGTCTTTCACTGTTTTGTCACGCACAGAAATACCCAACTCATGCATCATGTCTTTACTGCCACTGTTTAGTAGCGGGTGCCAAGACGCAAGGCCACGGCCTTCGTAAAGGCGTCGGTAGCTACAACTTTGTGGCATAAAAAAGATATCTTTGAGGTTTTCTTTAGTGAGCTTTACACATGAAGGCACCAAGGTTTGGCGGTTCGCATATTCGCTACACCCACAGGTGTCGTTGTCTAGGTATTGGCAAACGATATTAGTGAAAATGAGTTCTTCACCCTCGCGAAGTTGATCCGTTGCGGTAAATTCATCTTCGTCTTCACTGTCGATAAATGTGTTTAAACAACATTTACCACAGCCGTCACAAATGGCTTCCCATTCGGGTTGTGACATTTGCTCAAGCGAGCGCTTAAGCCAAAATTGATCTTCTAACATGGTATTACTCAAAGCCCCTAAACAGCGCGCATTCTAGCGTAAAGCCAGCATGCGCGCAAAGGTGCTATTTTTGCTCGTTAACCCAACGCTTAATTTTCTCTTCAAGAATTGGCATAGGTAATGCGCCATCAATTAGAACTTGCGTATGGAAAGCTTTTATGTCGAACTTATCGCCCAGCTCTTTGCTCGCGTAGTCACGTAGTTCTTGAATTTTGAACTGACCTAACTTGTACGACAGCGCTTGGCCCGGCCATGCAATGTAACGCTCAACTTCGGCAATAATGTCACTTTCGGCCATTGATGAGTTAGCCAACATGTAATCAATACCTTGTTGACGTGTCCAACCCTTTGCATGGAAACCAGTATCAAGCACTAAGCGCATTGCACGTAATTGCTCATCTGATAAACGGCCGTACCACATGTAAGGGTCCGTGAATAAACCAAGCTCTTTACCTAAGCTTTCTGCATACAATGCCCAACCTTCTGCAAATACCGTGTAGCCACCGAATTTACGAAACAGCGGTAATCCTTCAATTTCTTGTTGCAAGGCAATTTGAAAGTGGTGACCCGGTGCGGCTTCGTGAATAGATAAGGTTTCAAGTAAAAACTTAGGTTGTGCTTTTAGGTTAAAGGTATTGATATAAAAAATACCTGGGCGCGAACCATCTGGTGCTGGCGACTGGTAAGATGCACCCGCAGCAGATTCTGCGCGGAAATCTTCAACTGCTTTAACTACGTATGGCGCTTTTGGCGCAATATCGAACATTTGCGGCAGCTTAGCATCAATCTTCTCTTTTACTGCTTCGTACGCGGCAATTAGCTCTTCTGGCGTATCGTAGTAAAACTCATCTGAGGTTCTTAGGTGTTCAAAAAACGCTTTTAAATCGCCTTCAAAACCGACAGTCTCTTTGACTTTTTTCATCTCAGATAAAATGCGCGATACTTCGCTTAAACCAATATCATGAATTTCATCGGCGTTTAAGCTAAGCGTTGTATGCTGTTTAATTTGATACTCATACCATGCTTTACCATTTGGTAGGTCACTGTAACCAATGCTTTCACGGGCATTTGGAATATATTCATTCGCTAAAAAGTCAGCCATTTTTTGATACGCAGGCACTAAACGCTCGCTGATCATCGCCGTGTACGCGCTTGTTAGCTGTGCTTTTTGCTCGTCGCTAAAAGACTCAGGTAACTGAGCAATTGGCCCCCAGAATAATGACTCTTCTGGTTTTTCTACAATATGAGTTTGAAATTGCGGTAATAGTTTTTCAGCAAGCGGCTTAGGAAGAACAACTTTGTCTTTCATGCCTTGGCGCATTGACTGCTCAACACTGTCTAGCCAAGCGATGAAACCGTCAGCACGTTTTTCAAATGCTTGATAATCTTCAACCGTGTTAAAAGGTTGTGCGCTTTGCCCAGAACCTAGCGCAGCAAAGGTATTATGCGCCCCGCCCATTTGGTTAATTGGCATTAAGTAACTTGGAAACTGAGCGCCTTCAATCGCAAGGTCTAAATCGCGGGCTAGAATTTCGTAGCTCAATAATGACTGACCTGTTAATTGCGCTTTGTCGATATTTGCTAGTTTGTTTTTGTATTCTTTAACAAAGTTAAGCTGCTCGTCGCGGTTTGCTTTACTAATAGGTGCAATAAATTGGTCGTTATATTCGCTGCGACCAATGTAAGTACCGCCAATTGGATTAAACTTTAAGCCTGCTTCAAAGTAGTCTGCTAGTAATGTATCAAGTTGCTCTTTGGCTGACGTTGCGCTTGGCGCTTGTTTGCTTACTGCCTGCGTTGTTTTTTCGTTGCTTGGCGTTGATTCATTACAACCAAGTAATGCAAACATCACCGCCGAACTAAGTAGTGCTAGTTTTACGTTTTTCATTCTTTCCCTGCCCTTATATTAAGTACGCGTAAATTATGAGGGTTTAGTTCCCTATTTAGCAAGTAGCGCTGCAACTTATCGCAGTTTATTTACACTTAACAAGCTGATTGCTAGAGTGGCGGCTCGACTTACCAATTTTGAATAAAAATGAAAAAGACAGCTCTCGCTATTAGCCTAGGCCTTGCTTGCCTAACCTCTTTAAATACCTACGCAACCACCTACTTATCGGCAAAAGCCATGGTAGATGTAAATTCAGGTAAACTGATTAAATCACCACTTATCAGTATAGATAATGGTCAAATTACAGCTGTACAAAGCAATAAACAGCCAAACTTAAAAGACGGCGATAAGCATATTCAATTACCAGAGCTGACTCTGGTACCAGGTTTAATGGATATGCATGTGCATTTAACAAGCGACCCTACCGTGCCGCGCAGTGAGCGAATTGGTCAATCGATTCCGCGTAAAGCTATTAAAGCGGCGCACTTTGCCGAAAAAACACTGTATGCAGGCTTTACAACGCTGCGTAACTTAGGCGCAGAAGGCTACAGCGTGATTGCAGTACGCGATGGCATTAACTCAGGCGATATTGTTGGCCCACGTATTTGGGCGGCTGGCCCGTCTTTAGGTGTTACTGGCGGTCACTGCGATAACAACCGTTTACCACCAGAAATGAAATACACCGCAGAAGGCGTTGCTGATGGCCCTTGGGCTGTGCGCGCTAAAGTGCGTGAAAACATTAAGTACGGTGCCAATGCCATTAAGTTTTGTGCAACAGGCGGCGTATTTTCAAAAGGCACCAAAGTAGGTATTCAACAATATAGCCAAGACGAAATGAACGCCATTGTTGACGAAGCTCATTTACGTGGCCTAACCGTTGCTGCTCATGCGCATGGTACAAGTGGTATTAAAGCGGCCATTGTTGCCGGTGTAGACAGTGTTGAACACGTTAGTTTTGTTGATGACGAAGCCATTAAACTTGCGAAAGAACACGGCACTTGGTTCTCAATGGATATTTACAACACTGAGTACACCCTTGCCTTTGGCGAACAAAACGGGGTTGCAGAAGAAAATCTCAATAAAGAACGCCAAGTATCTAAAAAGCAACGTGATAGCTTTAGCCGTGCAGTAAAAGCAGGCGTAAACATGGTATTTGGTACCGATGCAGCGATTTACCCTCATGGCGATAACGCAAAGCAGTTCTCGCGTATGGTTGAATTTGGTATGACCCCCCTGCAAGCATTGCAGTCTGCCACCATCAATAGCGCTAAACTGCTAAAAATGGATGATCAACTTGGCCAAATCAAAAGCGGCTTCTTAGCCGATATTATTGCCGTTAAAGGCAACCCACTTGAAAACATTGCAGTACTTGAAGATGTACAATTTGTTATGAAAGACGGCAAAGTTTTTAAATAAGCTATTTTGCTGGCTTTGCATGAGTGAAGCCAGCAACCCTCACTTGTATCTATACCGTAAACAAAATTACCAACCATAAAACCTGTTGTTAGCAACTTGTATCTAATAAAAGAAATTACCCAAAACAGATAAATAAAACTTGAAATGAAAACAACTCGCATTATCATTGCCGAAAAATTTCGACGATTTACCTATAATGACGACACATAAATACTCAATTTTAGCTCTAGCTTGCTTAAGCGCATTCAATGCAACCGCCAACGATTTAGATTCAGTTGAACGTATTACCGTTTACGACAAACAAAACCGAGTAGTACTTGAATCTGGCCTTGCCACTAAATCAAATATGACCCTAATGGAAACGCCAGCCCCGGTTGTGGTTGTTGATCAAGAGCTTATCAACTCGCAAGGTGCGACAAACTTACAAGACTTAGTGCGTAACATCAGTGGTGTAACCCAAGCCGGTAATAACTACGGCATTGGCGATAACTTAGTGATCCGCGGTTTAGGTGCAAACTATACTTACGATGGCATGTACGGTGGTGCAGGCCTAGGTAACACCTTTAACCCAACACGCTCAATGACCAATGTTGAATCTGTAGAAGTACTTAAAGGCCCAGCAACGGGCTTATATGGTATGGGTAGCGCAGGCGGTGTTATCAACCTTATTGAAAAGAAACCGCAATTCACTGAAAAACACACCGTTAATGCTGAGCTTGGTCAATGGGATAGCTACTCATTAGGCTTTGATAGCACAGCAGCATTAACCGAAAACCTTGCTTATCGCGTTAACGCAAAAACTGCTCGTAGCGATGGTTACCGCGACTTAAAAGACGACCGCGATGAAATTTATGGCGCATTAAAATACGTATTAAGCGACAAACAAGACATCATGATTTCTGCCGCTTACATCAAAGATGCCATTGCCGTTGATTCAATTGGCCACCCTATTCGTATCTTTAACAGCGACTCAGTGAATGGTAAAACCGCAGGTGAAGTAACCGCTGCCGATTTAATTAACGATGCAACGGCAAAAGGCCTGCAACTAACCGAACAGCAACGCCAACAATTAGCAGACTCACTGGCAGCAAATGATGGCCTAACACCTTATACCTTTGGTCATAACGGTATTATCTCGCCAATGGCAAATGACAACGAAGGCGAAGAGCTACGCTTTAAGTTAACTCATAACTACTTTATTACTGATAATTTATTTTTAAATCAGCAACTACAATATCGTAATTACGAATCGAGCTTTGCCCGCCAAACGGGTGCTTATAACTATGTTTATTGGAACCGTAATGGCGTGATCAATGCAGACCCGCGCGCACCTTTAGTGGTTGATGACGTACTTTACCCATTTGCCGCGCGTCGCCAAGAGTACCGCCAAGTAGAAGCTGACGAAAAATCATGGCAATACTTTGCTGACTTGCGTTATGACTTTAGCTTTGCCGGAATCGATAACGAACTACTGGTAAACGCCAACTACGAAGACCGCGATATTCGTTTTAAACAATATTCAATTTACGATGCTGATCAGGTCATTAAAAACAAAGATGGAGAGGTTATTTACAAAGGTCAATTACCTTACATTTTTGATATTCGTAACCCAAACTGGGGCGAAGGCAGCTTTTTTGATTACGACCCACTAAAAACCAGCGATTACAATAAAAAAGTTCAAGCTTGGGGTGTGGGTATTCAACATGTTGCCTATATTCACGATACCTTTACAACCCGAGTAGGCGTTGCCTTTAACCGTATTAAACAAAGCTACGAACATTTTGGTGTTGATGCGCGCTACCGTGCCAGTGCCGCCGAGCCAACGCCAGAAGCAGATACATCAGACAGCGGTATGACCTACAACCTAGGTGCAACCTACAAACTGAGCGATGATATTTCGTTCTTTGTAAACCACTCTAAAGGTCGTACAGCCTACAGCGTGCTTGGCAGTGTATCGGGTAACAAAGCAGACCGCGATGACGCAGAGTCAGTCAGTAACGACATTGGTATGCGTGTAAAAGCCTTTGATGATCAACTACTGGCCTCACTTGTGGTATTTGATAGTGCCCGTACAAACCTTGAGTATGCCAACCCAGATTACGAAGCCGGTGTATCTGATGCTTCAGTACCAAAAAGCTTTTACGATGGTGAAGAGCAAACCAAAGGTGTTGAACTTGATTTAAATGCCGATTTAAACGAGCAGTGGAAACTTAACGTAAACGCGGTGTATCAAGACGCGCGCGATAAGCAAAATCCAAATTCATCAAGCTTTGATTCTCGCCAAAAAGGTGTGCCTTATGTAACAGCAAGCAGCTGGTTAAGCTATGACGCTAAATGGTTTGATTTAGCCGAGCCACTGACAATTAGCGCAGGCGTGCAATATATTGATGACCGCAGCACAAACTCAACCTCGTTTGGTATTCCTGATGGCTACGTACCAAGCTACACGGTGTACGACGCCGCAATTCAATATCAAACAGATAATTGGAAACTACAGTTAAACCTAAATAACTTGTTTAACAAAACCTATTACTCAAAAGCTATGTTTTTAGGCGGTATGCCAGGTGAAGAGCGTAATGCTAAATTAACCTTTAGCTACACACTTTAATTGTGAGTTGATAGCAAAAAGCGCGGCTTAAGTAGGTCGCGCTTTTTTGTTTGGTGAGAACGGGTTTTAGTGATGGCTTGTTTTTGGAGATAAATGAGTTTGAGTATTTATTCTTAACGCCCAGCTATGCATGCATGGCGACTAAAACCGCTTGTTATAATGGGTTGACTCGGCGATTCCACAATTCTTCTTCAAGGTTACGCGAACGAAGTAATAACTGGTCTATAGATGTAGTAATACTCTGAAGGTCGTATTCCTCACCTCGGAATTTAAAGACGTTTCTGGTTGGGTCAAACCAGCGCATCATATCTGACTCTGCTGGACCGACGATCGCATTTGGCGGCCCAATAGTATCGCTGACAATATTTCTATTGATGCTATTGTTACGCCAATGGTCAAGTCGCTCATCATAGTGCTCCAAGTGATCACGTAGTTTTCTATTTTTTAATGGGTTATTATCGTCCAGCCCGTACTCACCCTTGAGGGCTCTGCCTCTTACTACCTTGTCTATTGTCAGTATTCTATTTTCATAGTTTTGGTCTGTTTCATTCTGCTTCTGTCTAGGTATTGGTGGCCAAAACATTCTAGAAACATTACTGGCATGGGTTAATAAGCTATGAATTTGTCTAAATACTTCGGAATGGTAAAACTGCCTTTCTTCTTGTGATAGTTCTTGATTATGTAGCTGTTGCAATGCATGGTTTAAATACTTGACCGCAGCCAACCCAAACTCACATTGTTTTTTAATCTCTCTAACATAAACGCCTTTCAAAAAATCGTCCATTTATAACAACCTCCATTCATACATAACATTTTAGTATTTATGCAACACGCAGTTTGTGTTTGCATAATCGCTTGTTGGACTGAGCCGCTACCTGCTCGGTGTGTCAGAGTTAGTGTTGTTTATGCTATGAGAATTTGCTTTTGGTGGCTTTAGCTTAGCTATTATTTCAGCATTCCCTGCACTGCTCAGCGTATGTTCAGATATCATTACACCTAACTTTGGCTAGATATGCAATTATATTTTTTACAAGGAAAATGTATGAAGCCAATAAGTTAACTTATTGATCCTATTTGTAATGTTACTGTCAGATTCAATTGAATCACTTAACCAAACCTGACAGCGTTAACTAACTCAGCTTAAAGCGTCATTACGATTCGGCCTGTGATATCGCCTTTAAGCATGTCGTCAAAAATATCGTTGATATCTTCTAGGCGTTTTTCTTCAATAATGGCTTTAACTTTACCTTTAGCAGCAAAGTCGAGGCATTCTTGTAAGTCTTTACGAGTACCAACGATAGAGCCTACAACAGATACCCCATTTAATACAGTATCGAAAATTGGCAGTGGCATATCTTCTGGTGGTAAACCTACAAGTACGCACTTACCGCCACGGCGTACACTTTTATAAGCTTGCTCAAAACCGGGTTTTGAAACAGCTGTACACACAACGCCATGTGCCCCGCCCACTTGTTCAAAAATGGTTTCTGAAGGTACTTGCTTCATAAAATCTATGGTGATGTCTGCGCCAAGCTCTTTGGCTAGTGCCAACTTGCTCTCGCCGGTATCAACGGCAATTACATTAAAGCCCATTGCTTTTGCGTACTGCACTGCTAAATGGCCAAGGCCGCCAACACCGACAATTGCCACCCAATCACCCGCTTTTGCATCAGTTACTTTAAGCGCTTTATAGGTTGTAACCCCCGCACAAAACAAAGGTGCGGCTTCTGCAAACCCTAATCCTTCAGGAATTTTCACCACGTAATCGCCATGGGCTACACAGTACTCAGCGTAACCACCATCAACTGAATACCCCGTGTTGTGCTGCTCAAGGCATAAGGTTTCTTTGCCTTCTAAACAAAACTCACAATGACCACAGGCGCTATACAACCAAGGAACACCGACACGGTCTCCTACTGATAAGTGCTTAATGTTTGCGCCTACTTTTTCGATAGTACCTACCCCTTCATGGCCCGGTACTAATGGCATTTTTGGTTTGACTGGCCAATCTCCATGACAAGCGTGTAAATCTGTGTGGCACACTCCACATGCGGCAATTTTAACTAGCACATCGTTAATTCCCACCTCTGGGCATGGGATATCTTCGATAGTTAATTTACCCTTGTACTCTTTATTTACTGCAGCTTTCATAACGTTCCTCCATGGTATTATTAGATTTCAGCCTATACGATAAACTTATTAACTGTCACTATTATTGATCCACATCAAATAGCTAATCACTGCGACATTTAATTAATCTTTCATTTAAATTCAATGACTTAAATTTAAATATGGCGTATCTACACTTTAGTAGTAGCAGATTACATAGTGGCTATTTCTTTTAGTTATACCCCGAGCGTGCTAGCATTTAATTTCTGAAATTTTTGAATACTAAAAATTATGAGCCTATCTGAAAAAAACTTAGCTTTTGTTATGCACTGCGGTGAAATGGGTAGCCGTTGGGGCTTTAACCGTACCATTGGTCAAATGTGTGGATTATTAACCATTACTAAAGAGCCAATGACGGCCAATGAAATTGCCGATACCTTAAGTATCTCGCGCGGAAACGTAAGCATGGGTATTAAAGAGCTACAGTCTTGGCGCTTAATTAAAGTGCATCATATTCCGGGTGATCGTAAAGAATACTACGGCCCTGCTGGCAGCATTTGGGATATGGCCAACCGCGTATTCGAAGAGCGTAAAAAGCGCGAGATAGACCCAACCCTTAGCCTGCTTCGCGATAACATTTTAGAAGAAGCGCACACTGATGATGAGCGCTTTGCTCAGCAGCAAATGCAAGAAATTCACGACCTACTCGAAACTGTAACCAAGTGGTCAGCAGAGCTACAACGCTTAAGCCCTGAACAGCTTCAAAGCCTTATGAAACTAGGTTCTGGCATTGGCAAGGTACTTGATTTTAAAGACAAGATTTTGAAAAAGCCGGCGAAGAGTGAGTAAGTTAGCAAGTTTGACCTTGTAGGCGTGAAACTTGTTTCGCGCGCACTCTTGTAGGTCGTGCTTTAGCGCGTCATTTGAGAAAGCATTCAAGATTGTGTCGCCATAAATGACGACCTACATCAATATAATCCCTCAACAGAAGCCTTTAAAGCCAAACATCCAAAGATTCACGGCTGAAGCCGTTCCTACGGGAGTCATCGTAGGCGTGAAACTTGTTTCGCGCGTTGTCTTGTAGGTCGTGCTTTAGCGCGTCATTTGAAAAATATTTAACGTTTTGTCGCCATAAATGACGACCTACATCAATATAATCCCTCAACAGAGGCCTTTAAAGCCAAACATCCAAAGATTCACGGCTGAAGCCGTTCCTACGATGTTTTGTAGGTCGTGCTTTAGCGCGTCATTTGAGAAAGCATTCAAGATTGTGTCGCCATAAATGACGACCTACGCCAATATCCCCTTCGGTGTTGGAGTCGTTTAAAGCAAAACACCCAAAGATTCACGGCTGAAGCCGTTCCTACGATGTTTTGTAGGTCGTGCTTTAGCGCGTCATTTGAAAAATATTTAACGTTTTGTCGCCATAAATGACGACCTACATCAATATAATCCCTCAACAGAGGCCTTTAAAGCCAAACATCCAAAGATTCACGGCTGAAGCCGTTCTTACGATGTTTTGTAGGTCGTGCTTTAGCGCGTTTGAACGGGTAATCATATCTGCTCTTGCCTTTGCTATACTAATAATTAAGTATTTATTTACGTTCTGACTTAAAAGGATATTAATCTATGTATAAACAGACAGAAATAAATTACTCGTTAATTATTATTTTATTAGTGATTAGTGCCTTTATAATTTTATCGCCTGAACTGGCTGGCCTCAAAATAATTATATTATCGATAAACCTGCTTATTACTTTGTTATTCTTTTCACTAACAATAGTCATCGATAAGCAAAAGCTACGTTGGTATTTTGGGTTTGGGATTATTAGCAAAAGTGTTGAATTATCTCAGATTGACGATACTTCTACATACCAAACAAAATGGTATCAAGGAATTGGTATACGTATGCTAAGTGATGGCTGGTTATATAATGCCTCAGTTGGAAAAGCCGTTAAAATAACTTTAACCGACGGGAAAAACATATACCTTGGCTGTAAAAACGTAGAGGCACTGCAAAAAGCACTCAAAGTAAACGTTTAAAAATTGTATCGAGGGGAAAGTTTGCGAGTTTGTCGGAGGCGTTTCAACGCCGAACATCTAAATTCACGGCTGAAGCCGCTCCTACAAAAAATGTTCAAGATTGTGTCGCCATAAATGACGACCTACACCAGTACAATTTCTCGACGTAGGAGGCGTTTTAACGCCGAGTAAGTTAGCAAGTTGCTCGGGTAAAACTTGTAGCTTTACCCTTGGTACTTGCTAACTTTTATTACTCAATTACTTAATCGCTGGGTAACCGATACGGTCAGATAAGTAACCTACACTAGTAGCAAAGTAATACGAGCGATTCCAGTGCATAAGTGCTTTGTAGTTATCGTAGGCTAGATACATACGACCGTTTACGTCATCAGGCATTACCATTGCGGCGGTAATATCAACGTTTGGTAAGTCGCTACCATCCATTTTACGAACCCCAAGAGCTTGCCAATCAGCAAGGCTGCGCTCTGAATCTTTCCAATACTCTAACCATTGGCTGCGGGTTTTAGTGCCGCGTTTAAGAATATTTGAATTATCGAAGCCTTCAGGTAATTTAACTTGGCGACCCCAGGTTAAATCATCGTTCCACCCTGCTTGCTTTAAGTAATTGGCGATTGAAGCGAATGCGTCTTCTTCTGTGGTCCAAATATCTTTGCGGCCATCACCATTGTAATCAACAGCGTAAGCGTTAAATGAGGTTGGCATAAACTGCGTTTGCCCCATTGCACCAGCCCACGAGCCTTTAAACTTATCAAGGGTAATGTGACCCTCTTTTAAGATATCAAGCGCTGCCCAAAGTTGGTTTTTGTACATAGTTTCGCGGCGGCCATCAAAAGCAAGTGTTACTAATGATGCAATTACACTGTGACCACCTTGGATTTTACCGAAGTTACTTTCAAGGCCCCAAAGTGCCACAATAAAACGTGCTTGAACGCCGTATTCTTTGGCTACTTTTTCTAGAACGTCTTGGTTTTCTTTGTATAACTTACGCGCGCGGTCAATTTTCCATTGCGGCACACGTTTAGGTAAATAAGTTTCGAGGGTTTCTTTTACTTCTGGCTGATTTTTATCTGCTGAGATTACTTTCTTTTTAAATTTAGCCGTTGCGAATGCTTGCTCGATTAAGGCTTGATCATAGCCCTTTTCAATTGCTTCTTTTTTTAATGCAGCAACGTAAACGTCAAAATCAGCTTGGGTTTTTTCTTCTGCCAGTACTGATGTGCTCAAAGAGGCACTAAGTAAAATAACGGCAAGTTTTTTAATCACTCTCAACTCCCTTGTTTTTTTTGAATTGGGTTAACAGGTTTTCTTCTGGCGGTGGTAATTGTAAGTAGAAACCTTTATCAATTAACGCTTGCTTAACCGTTTCGATATCTGCAAAACCTAACTTTTCACGACTAGCAAGATTGATCATCATTACGTATTTAGGTTGACCAAACGTTTCTAGTAAAGGTTCAGGAACACGACCAAAATCGTCTCTTTTTTCAATAAAAAGGTAAGTATCCGCTTTTTTAATACTTTTATACACCGCAGTTAGCATTATGGCCCTATAATATCTTGCTTAACGAAGTCGCACACTATAACATGAGTCAAATAATAAGTTAGAAAAAATAGATTAGTTTTTACTGTGTATGCCTTGTTCAGCCTGTGTTTATATACAAACTATACTAATCAAAACAAATCAATTGAGCGTGTATGTCGGAACAAATTTTTGAGCTAAAAGGGAACCTTTTTACGTTATCTGTTTTACATTTATTTTCAGCAGATACATCCCTCTTAAGTAAGCAGTTAGATGAGAAAATCGCCCAAGCACCTAAGTTTTTTGCTGGTGCCCCCATCGTAATTAACTTAAGTGACATACAAGACGAAACTCTTGATTTCTCATTCTTAAAATCAATGTTAAGCGGTCTTTCGCTAAACCCTGTTGGCGTTTGCAATGGCTCTCAAGAGCAAAACGAAAGCGCGAAAGCTGCAGGCCTGTCGGTGTTAAATTATTCACAAGACGTTAAGGGTGCAACCGCTAAACAACAAACAAATACATCTATCGTTGAAAAAACCGTTCATTTGCCTGCGCAGGTTATTAGCGGCACTGTACGCTCTGGTCAGCAAGTATACGCAAAAGACCGCGACCTAATCGTGATTGGTTCTGTAAGTCATGGCGCCGAAGTAATAAGCGACGGTAACGTGCACATTTATGGCACTCTTCGCGGCCGTGCAATTGCAGGGGCAAAAGGTTACAACGAAGCACATATATTTTGCCAAAAATTAGAAGCAGAACTTGTTTCAATTAATGGTAGTTATTGGATCAGCGACTCTCTTCAGGGTGAACACTGGGGTAGCGCAGTACAAATCCAACAAAAAAATGATTCATTAGAAATTTCAGCTTTGGTTAAAGGATAAATCTCATGGCAAAAGTGATTGTCGTTACTTCTGGTAAAGGTGGTGTTGGTAAAACCACATCGAGTGCTGCGATTGGCACAGGTTTAGCGCTTAAGGGCTTTAAAACCGTTATTATCGATTTTGATATTGGTCTGCGTAATCTTGACCTTATCATGGGTTGTGAGCGCCGCGTTG
Source organism: Pseudoalteromonas sp. MEBiC 03607 (assembly GCF_004792295.1). NCBI lineage: Bacteria > Pseudomonadati > Pseudomonadota > Gammaproteobacteria > Alteromonadales > Pseudoalteromonadaceae > Pseudoalteromonas > Pseudoalteromonas sp. MEBiC 03607. Next base: position 147,690 of record NZ_SRRY01000002.1, on the reverse strand, counting down.
TTTATGATTTCGTAAACGTAATCAATGGTGAAGCAAACCTTAACCAAGCGCTTATCAAAGATAAACGCGTTGATAAGTTACATATTTTACCTGCTTCACAAACCCGCGATAAAGATGCCCTTACCCGTGATGGTGTTGAGCGTGTACTAAACGAGCTGAAAAAAGATTTTGATTACATTGTGTGTGATTCACCAGCAGGTATCGAAGCCGGTGCAATGATGGCAATGTACTTCGCTGACGAAGCGATTGTTACAACTAATCCAGAAGTATCATCAGTACGTGACTCTGACCGTATCCTAGGTATTTTACACAGCAAATCAAAACGTGCTGAAGAAGGCCTTGAAAGCGTTAAAGAACACTTACTATTAACTCGCTATAATCCTGAGCGTGTTGAAAAAGGCGAAATGCTTTCGGTAGAAGACGTACAAGAAATCTTAGCGATTAAACTACTGGGCGTTATTCCAGAATCACAAGCTGTACTAAGTGCATCAAACTCTGGTCAACCGGTTATCTTAGATTCTGAATCGGATGCAGGCCAAGCGTACACTGATGCTATCAATCGTTTATTAGGCGAAACTGTTGATTTTCGTTTCTTAGACGTAGAGAAGAAAGGCTTATTTAAACGGATTTTTGGAGGTTAATGTGTCTTTACTTGACTACTTCCGCTCAGAAAAGAAAAGCAGTGCGTCACTTGCAAAAGAGCGATTGCAGATCATCGTCGCGCACGAACGTTCACAGCGTGGTACACCAGATTATTTACCACAGCTAAAACAAGACATCCTTGATGTTATTCGTAAATATGTGAATGTAAACAGTGATGCAGTTCAGGTGCAGTTTGACCAAAACGAAGATGACTTAGCGGTACTTGAGCTAAACGTCACTTTACCTGACGAAGAAAAGAAATAGTCAAAATTGGGCGCTTAGTTATTCTTAACAGCGCCCTTTTTTATTTCTGCTGTATTTATTTTTGCCACTGCATATGAAACTCGTAGTCATCTTCGCCTAGAGTTTTAAACCCTGCCCGTTGATATAGCCCATACGCTGGGTTCGCTTTTAGCACCGTTAAATTAATTTCTGATGTTTGCGCTTTTAGTGCATCTAACACCTTTGTGCCTAGCCCCTTGCCCTGCTCTTTAGGTGCAATTTGTAGCTGTAATAAACTAATTGCTTGCTCACTAACTATGAACTTGGCAGCGCCTACACATTGCCCGTTATTTAACACTAAATGACTGTGCTCAAAGTGCTCTGCCACTCGTGCTTGATGCTGCTCAAGTGATAAAAATAATCCCTGATTCTCTAAGTGCTCAACCATGGTATTTAACCTTAACTCGAGTAAATAGGATTTGTCTTGCTCGGTAGTCGCTACAAATTCAATCATTATTGTCTTAAAAAAGAAAAAGGTACTTATATAAAAGTACCTTTTTAGGTTGCAACAAACAACATATCTAGTATTAGAAGCTATAATTTGCGCCTAGGTAAAAACGGCGGCCCGAATATTGGTTATAGGTAAAGCGATTACTTTGTTTCCAATAACCTTCTTCTAACTCTTCTGTTAGGTTTACAACTGACGCGGTAAACGAAAGATCCTCTGTTAGGTTATAAGAGGCATTCACATCAAGCTGACCATAGTCTTTGGTATATAAGTTGTAGCCTTGGTGAATACCGTTGGCACGGTCATCTTTCCAGTTGTAAGACGCACGAACACTAAAGTCGTCATTCTCAAAATACACCGACACATTATATTGGTGCTTAGCCGTGCCTGGAATTTCAGCCTTTGTTTTTTGCCCGTCAGTCGATACTTCGCTGGTGCTGGTATCTGTGTAGGTATAGTTGGTTAAAATACCAAAGCCATTATCAAACGAATGCTGGAAGAATAGCTCTAAGCCTTCTGATTTTGCATCACCGCCACCTACTTTGGTGTTCATTTCAACTTCAATTGGGCCATTACAACAATTGTGCTCACGCTCAACTATTTCCACTGATGAAATCGGTAAATTAGAAATATCCTTAGAGAATAAAGTTGCCCCTAGCGCAGAGCCATCATCGTAATACCATTCAATACCTAAATCGAATTGATCAGATAACATAGGTTCAAGCCCGGTGTTTACAGAAGTACCTGTACCACGACCAGTCCATGAATCCGGCGAGTTAATGTTAACTGGTGGTCCGTATGATTCCGCTTGGCTTAAGTCTGAATAACTCACTCTTGCCATTGTGCGCGCTGCAGCAAAGCGAACGACAAGGTCTTCGGTTGCATCCCATGCTAAGTTAAAGCTTGGTAATACTTCACTGCCATCACTACTGCGTTCATTCGGGTCAGTATCATTATCATCATGGCCAATGACTTCGTCGTAAGTCAAAGTACTAAGCTCTGTATTTACATAGCGCACACCAACATTACCGCGGAAATCTTGCCATTCGAAATCAGCTTGTGTGTAAACAGACCAAATTTTCTCTTCAAGGGCATAGGTACCCGACAGTGAAGGCACAACTGTCTGGCTAAAGTTCTCTTTTAAGTAGTTATCAAGCGCTCCAAAATCAAACGCTAAGAAGTTAAATGCACCTGTATCACCCGCACTGTTATCAACCACATGGTCGCTCACCAATGTTGGTGCATCCGGGTGAAAATCTGGATTATGGAACCACTCAGTTCCCGGTAAATAACCACGGTAACCACCGTTATCCGCTATGCCGTCATCCCAACGAAAGTCGTTACGAATACCTTTAATTTCGTGGTCGCGGTATTTAGCCCCCACATAGACACGGGTGAAAAAGCTGCCATCAAGGTCAAATTTTACATCAGTTTGAATGTAATCTTCTGAGTCTTCATTTTCTGATGAGTAAGAATCAAACCAATCATAATATTGGTACGCTTGTTTATCGGTAGCTAAATCAGTCGACAATTCGTAGCTTGGTTTTCCGTTTTCAATTGACCATAACCAGCTATTTACTGAGCCTAATCGTGCATCAATATTAGCGTAGGTTTCTTTTGAAGTACCACCTTCAGCTTCGGTATGACCAAGCTTTAATGTAACGCTGTAAGTATCGCCATAATAAGTGCCTTCAAAATCATAGGTATTTGATTTTGACTCACCAAAGCGTTCACGCCCTGTCAACTGCGGCGATAACAAACCACGACGAACGGGCACACCGCCATTTACATCGGCATCACCCCAGTTATTGTCATTCAGTAAACCGTTATCAGCATTACCATAGGCAACCACCGTATCGCCATCAAGCACAATACCGTAATACGGGTTGTGGTTATCGTTCCACTCGGCAAAAGTAATGGCTTGACTAGATTGGTCATAGCCTAGCTTGGCGCCAAAATAGTTAAAGTTTAAATCAAGTCTGTCACTCGGTGCCCACTGAACAGCCACTTGATAACCATCGCGTGTACGGTCTTGGTTTGAGTTTGTAACGTACATAGCACGAGGCGCCCACACATTGTTGTACACTTCGCCAGTTGCTTGGTCTACAAGCGCTGGGCGCTCTGCCCCTTCAACCGTATCTGAGTGAAAACGCCAGTGTGAGGCGTTGTTAGTGATGGTTGTTACGGTGCGATCTTGACGAGTAAATCCGGCAAGCACACCAAAGTTTTCGTCGTCATTTTTCCATGAATACAGCACATTAACTTGCGGCTTAGTGTCTTCAGACACATCATCGTAAGTTACCTCAGCGCTTAACGCCCCTGAGTTTGCTTCCATTTCAAGTGGTTTACGGGTGTGTAAAATAACTGTACCACCAATACCGCCTTCATCAATGCGAGCTTCAGCACTTTTGTATACTTCTACACTTTTGATCATGCTTGATGGCAATAGCGTGTAATTAAAACTACGGGTAGGAGTACCAGAACCTGATGAAGCGATATAGTTACCGTTTAATTGGGTAAGTGTCCAATCAGGTGACGTACCGCGAATACTGACACGGCTACCTTCGCCACCATCGCGGTCAATCAAAACGCCCGATACACGTTGCAATGAATCAGCGACATTTTTATCAGGAAATTTACCAATATCCTCTGCTGTAATTGCATCGACAGTTGCAGCTGAAAGTCGTTTTATTGCTAAGTTTTCTGCGGTTGAAGAACGAATACCACGTACCTCAATCACTTCTACATCATCATTTACTTGCTCTGCCGCGTAACTTGTATTAACTGCAGCCAGTAGCGAAATCAAAATTGCATTACGCTTAAAATGCCTTCCCTGCCCTTTTGTTTTTATTACAGTTTGCTTGCCCATGCCTATCTCCAGTTGTGTGTTCTGTTTTTGTATAAGAGGTTTTAGCCCCTGCAAAAACGATTTATTGTTGTCGGTTTTTAAACTGATTTTTGGTAGTTAACAGCTTGTTAAACTCAAACTCAGAATAGGGGGAGGTGGTCAAAAAGTGATAATAAAAATTCGGTGACAGATATGACAAAATCGGCGTTAAGAATATTTTATCTTATTTTTTGTAATTTATGTTTTATAGTGAATCACAAGTTTATACAGTCAAAAACACTTGCATTTAAAACAGGAACTAAATAATAAGCCACTGATTTATAATTAAAATACTAACAGAAACAATACTATCATTATGGTTCTTAAATAGATACTTTAAAGCTGGTGTAATAAACATGGCAAACAAATAACAATGAGTAATGGTAAAATTCTTGAAGTCTGCTTAAATGAAACAGACACAAAGCAGCTGACAAACAATGTTTTAATGGCTGGCAACTTAGGTGTAAGCCGTTTTGAGCTATGCAGTAATTTACATTTAGGTGGCCTAACACCGAGTAAACCTGCAATTGACAGTGCTGTAAAAAGCCTAACCAATAACGCAGAATTAGTGGTGATGATCCGCCGTGAAGCTGGTGATTTTATTGTTAGTGCCGAGAGTCACAAATTAATGGAAAAACAAATAATAATGGCAGCGAATGCGGGGGTGCATGGGGTGGTATTCGGTGCAGTAAAGCATGGCAAACTTGATTTAGAGGTGACCCGCTCTTTAGTTGCCACAGCCAAACAGCATGGCCTGATGGTGACCTTTCACCGTGCATTCGATACCCTAACAAACCCGTTAAGCGCACTTGATAAACTGATTAGCTTAGGAGTTGACCGCGTTTTAACAGCAGGCACGCCGTGGCAAAGCGGCCAAAGTGCCGTAGATGGCTACAAGCTGCTCAACACATACTTAGCGCACTGCGCTAATCAAATTGAAATTGTTATGGGTGGTGGCGTTACTTTAGAAAACGCGGAAGCTCTTTGGCAATTAATAGAAAATCATTCAGCAAAGGCAGCTGTGCATGTACACTCATGCGTGCATAACGAAAATGGTGCAATTAACGCTGAGGCTATCAAAAAGCTTCTTTCAAAGGATTAAGTATGGTAAGCAAAGCAACGTATTTTTTAGGAATTGATGGCGGTGGCAGTAAGTGTAAAGTCCGTTTAGAAAACGAAAACGGCACTCTACTCAGCGAAGCTATAAGTGGCTCTGCAAACGTGGCCACCAGCTGCCAACAAAGCCAAGAATCAATACTACTCGCCACTGAACATGCTTTTCATGAGGCAGGGCTTGCCTTAAGTGAGCTGAAAAACACTTATGTGCATGCAGGACTTGCCGGAGCTAATATCGACTCAGCTTACCAAGCTATGACTAAGTGGCAGCACCCTTTTGCCAAGTTTACCCTCTCAACAGATATGCTAATTGCCTGTAAAGGCGCACATCAACACCATGATGGTGCAGTGATTATTCTTGGTACGGGCTTTTGTGCGGGTTACCAGCTGCAAAACCAATTTAGCGAATTAGGGGGTTATGGTTTATTACTGAGCGATGGTGCCAGTGGTGGTTGGTTAGGTTTACAGCTTTGTCGAAAAGCATTTGAAGTTCTTGATGGTGTTGCGCAAAGTTCAGCGGCTGTAGATGCCCTGCTCACCCAACTTAACTGCCACTCAAGCCAAGCGTTAAGTCAACGTTTAATATCGGCTCGCCCTGCTGAACTTGCCAAATTTGCGCCCCTAGTTTTTAGTCATTCATACGACGCTTTTTGTCAGCAATTAATCAGTGAAGCGTGTGCATTCATTGCGCGCTATATCACTTACTTTGAAAAACAAGGTATTACAAAAGTCAGCTTGATGGGCGGCATTGCCAGTGTCATCACCCCTTACTTACCTAATGCCAGTAAAGCGCGTTTAACCCCTGCCCTTGCCAGTGCTGAGCAAGGGGCTATTTTAATGGCGAGAGAGGCAATTTAATCGTCCAATTGTTCACGCATTTGCGAAGGTATTTCACCAAACAAACGCCGAAATTGTTTGCTGAAGTAACTCGGTTCAGAAAACCCGCACTGATAAGCGACTTGTGAAATGGGCAGTCGCGTTTCAATCAGTAGCTTACGGGCATTTTCGAGACGCACTTCGTTAATAAATTGATTGGGTGTTTTTGCTAAGTGCTTTTTAAAACGACGCTCTAAAGCGCTAACCGACAAGTGTGCAAGCTCTGCCAATTCATCAATACTGATCTGACGATGAAAATGCTCACGAATAAATTTTACCGGCTCTTCAATTGCCCTGACATGAGAAAGCGCTTTTGAGGTTTTTTGTAAATGTCGGGTCACCCCATAGGTGCCAATCACATTACCATCGTGATCTTTTAAAGCATGCTTTGATGTAGAAAACCAACCAAGCTCACCTTGTTGGGTTTGGTTAAGCTCTAAACGGTCAGTTACTATGTAGCCTTCCATCACCCGTTTATCATCATTGACGTACTGAAACGCGAGGTGCTTTGGCGAAAAATCAAAGTCAGTTTTTAGCAATATTTGCTCCAGTGTTTTATAACCCTGATGCTCAATAAAATGCTGATTACAATGCACGATTCTACTATCTGTATCTTTTACCCAAAAGAGGATATCTGGCAGTAAATCAAATGCAGCAATCAGCTGATTTACGCCAGCTTTTTTAATTATTTCTTGAATATCCATCGCTTTAATTTGTCTCTATAAAGAACAATTCTATATATTTTAAACGCCGATTTTGTTGCATTGTCAACCGAATTTTTATTAGCGCTTATCGCTTAAGCTTTCCTATTATCAATAACATGATATTAACAGTAGCCGACGCTATTTAAATTAGGAGCGCTTAAGATGAGCAAAGCTAAGATCCGCATGGCAATGGTAGGCGGTGGCGATGGAGCCTTTATTGGCGCTATTCATCGAATTGCAGCGCGATTAGACGGAATGATAGAGCTTGTTGCAGGCGCATTCAGTTCAGACGCAAACAAATGTAAAGCAACCGGCGAACTACTCGGGCTTGATAGCAGCCGCTGCTACGACAGTTACCATACACTATTTACCGAAGAAGCAAAATTACCCGCTGATGAGCGTATCGACTTTGTGGCTATTGTCACGCCAAACCATTTGCATTTTCCGGTCGCGAAAATGGCGCTTGAGCACGGCTTTCATGTGTTATCAGATAAACCAGCAACACTTACTCTCGCAGAAGCGGAGCAATTACAAAGCATTATTGTAAAACAGCAAGTTTTATATGGACTGACCCACACTTATACCGGTTACCCAATGGTAAAAGAAGCCAAGCATCGCGTTAAAGCTGGTGAGCTTGGCACCATACGAAAAGTGATTGTTGAGTACACCCAAGGTTGGTTAGCGCACAGCGAAGACGAAGGTTCAAAACAAGCGAGCTGGCGTTTAGACAGCAGTAAGTCTGGCATTAGTTGTTGTATGGGCGATATTGGCGTGCATGCTGCTAACTTAGCCGAGTATGTTTCTGATCTCGAAATCACCGAGCTTTGCGCCGATTTAAATCATGTGGTTGAAGGCCGAGGCCTTGATGATGATGGCACCGTGCTACTTAGATTCAATAATGGTTGTAAGGGCGTTTTACTGGCAAGCCAAGTTGCTATTGGCGATGAAAACAACTTACGCCTGCGTATTTATGGCGATAAAGCCAGCCTTGAATGGTCACAACTTGAGCCTAATAGCTTATGGCTAAGAGGCCACAATCAAGCCGCTACGTTACTAAGAGCTGGCGTGGGTGAATTACACCCTGACACACACAATGCTCTGCGCACCCCTGCCGGTCACCCAGAGGGCTACCTTGAAGCATTCGCCAATATTTACCGTAATTTTGCAGCGCAAATTCATGCCTTTAAGCAAGGCGACAACGCGACAAATTCTGCATTTGATGTACCAGGCATTAAAGATGCCGTGCGCGGTATGGCGTTTATTGAGCACGTTGTAGCTTCTTCAAAACAAGACACTAAATGGCACAAATTACAGATTGGATAATAAAGAATGAATAAAATCAAAGGGCCAGCAATATTTTTGGCGCAGTTTATTTCAGAGCAAGCCCCCTTCAATAACTTTAAAGGTTTATGTGAGTGGGCAAGCGGTTTAGGTTACAAAGCGATTCAAGTGCCAACCTCAAACCCAGACATTTTCGATTTAGAAAAAGCAGCTCAAAGCCAGCAATACTGCGATGAAGTCACTGGTATTGCCACAGAGTATGGACTTACAATTTCAGAGTTATCAACGCATTTGCAAGGTCAGCTAATTGCTGTACACCCTGCCTACGATGAAATGTTCGATAACTTTGCCGCAGAACATGTAAAAGGTAACCCTGCTGCGCGTACCAAATGGGCAACAGAACAACTAATGCTAGCTGCGAAAGCGAGTAACAACCTTGGCTTAACCACCCATGCGACTTTCTCGGGTTCTTTTTTATGGCATACCTTTTACCCGTGGCCACAGCGTCCACAAGGGCTTGTTGAACAAGGCTTTAGTGAACTTGCTAAGCGCTGGTTACCCATTTTAGATTGCTTTGACGAGTATGGCGTGGACGTGTGTTATGAATTGCATCCGGGTGAAGACCTACATGATGGTGTGACATTTGAGCGCTTTTTAGCAGCAACCAATAATCACCCACGCGTTAATATTCTTTATGATCCGAGCCATTTTGTATTGCAACAGCTCGACTATTTAGCGTTTATCGATATCTATCATTCGCGCATTAAGGCGTTTCATGTCAAAGATGCCGAATTTATCGCAAATGGCCGCTCAGGTGTTTATGGCGGATTTCAGAACTGGCAAGACCGACCGGGGCGTTTTCGTTCTTTAGGTGATGGCCAAGTAGATTTTAAGCAAATCTTTAGCAAGTTAACTCAATATGGTTTTGATGGTTGGGCTGTACTTGAATGGGAATGTTGCTTAAAGCACCCAGAAGATGGGGCAAGAGAAGGCGCTGAGTTTATTAAAGCACACTTGATAAACCCAACAGACAAAGCCTTTGACGATTTTGCCAGTGGCGCAACAAACACTGAGCGTAATAATCGAATTTTAGGTTTATAAAACCGACAACAATTGAACACACAGGACACACAATATGGACAACAATAATTATAACCGCATAGTCTTTCGGCTTTGCTGTATAGCACTGATTGTGACCTCTATGACCTTTGCCATTCGTGCTGGTATTTTGGGTCAACTTGGCGGTGAGTTTGGCTTAACCGATACCGAACTAGGTTGGGTTAATGCCATGGCATTTTTAGGTTTTCCCGTTGCGACTATGGTCGGCGGTATTATTTATAATGCCATTGGCGCTAAGAAATTAGTGGCTTTAGCGTTTATTTGTCATTTACTTGGTCTTGTTTTAACTATCACTGCTGATGGTTTTTGGGGCTTACTAGTTTCTACCTTTTTGATTGGTTTTGCCAACGGGGCGGTTGAAGCGGGCTGTAATCCACTGATTGCAGAAATGTACCCTAAAAATACCACCACTATGCTAAACCGTTTTCATGTTTGGTTCCCTGGAGGCATTGTGATAGGCGCACTTGCGTCGAATTTTATGTCGGGAGCGGGTTTAAACTGGCAATGGCAAGTGGCTTTAATTTTAGTTCCTACGGTTATTTATGGCGCTATGCTGATCAAAGCGCAGTTTCCACGCTTTGATACGCGTACTCACTCTACCAGCAGCAATATTCGCCACTTATTCACGCCGTTATACATCTTTTTAATTGCCTGCATGACATTCACCGCAACCACTGAGTTTGGCACACAGCAATGGATTGAGCGTATTTTAGGGTCTTCAGGCGCCTCTCCTATGGTGGTGTTAGCCCTGATCACCGGCTTAATGGCTGTTGGTCGCTTCTTTGCAGGACCAATTGTACATAGGCTTAATCCTACCGGTGTGTTACTTGGCTCTGCCATTTGTGCAAGCTTGGGGATTTTTATGATGAGTCAGGCCGAGGGCAGCATGATTTATCTGGCAGCGATGCTGTTTGCACTTGGCGTTACCTATTTTTGGCCGACCATGCTTGGCTGCGTTGCTGAATATATTCCTAAGTCAGGGGCGCTGGGTATGTCGTTAATGGGTGGTGCAGGCATGTTTGCTATGAGCATTTGGAACCCTGTAATTGGTAGCTGGATAGATACCGCACGCTCATCGGCACAGGCAAGTGGCGCAAGCGCTGAACAAATTGAAATTTTAGCCGGACAGGCTGTATTACAAAACCTACTGATCTTCCCAATTATTTTAATCGTCGCATTCATTGGGTTGCATCTAGTAATTAATAACAACAAACGCACCGAAAAATGTGCGTCTTAAGCAAGTAAATCGTCGAGGAACACTATGTTTAAATCTCTTAAAGCACTGACTTTAATGCTCACCGTTAGTAGCTGTGCACTCGCTAATGCGGCTGATAATCAGCTTACACAACAAGAAAAGCAAGCTGGCTGGCAGTTATTGTTTGACGGCAAAGATATGTCGCAGTGGCGTAACTTTAAAAGCGAATCTTTAAATCCTGCATGGGTCGTTGAAGATGGCGCTATGACATTAACCAAAGGTGGCGGTGATCTGCTTACTAAAAAGCAATACCAAAACTTTGAATTACAGATTGATTGGAAAATCTCTACCAAAGGCAATAGCGGTATTTTCGTATTGGCTGATGAAACCGGACAGATGATTTACTCTCATGCGCCTGAAATTCAAATTATTGATAACGAAGAGAATCCAGATACCGAAATTGACTCGCACTTAGCAGGTTCGATTTACGATTTATTTGCTGCTCCAGTTGCGGCGCACAAGCCAGCAAATAGCTGGAACCACGTGCGTATAAAAATGCAAGACAACCACTTACAAGTTTGGCAAAACGGTATTAGCACCACCAGCATTGTGATTGGTAGTACAACATGGAATACCCTTGTTAAAGGCAGTAAGTTTGCAACTTGGAAAAACTTTGCAACGGCTGAGCAAGGTCATATTGGGCTTCAAGACCACGGTGACAAAGTGTGGTTTAAAAATATAAAAATCAAGGAGCTATAAGATGTCTGAATTTAAACACAAGGTATTGGTTGTTGGCTCTGGTGCTGGTGGTGCAATGGCCGCTTATACGCTAACTAAACTTGGTCACAAAGTGTTATTACTTGAAGCGGGCCGTAATTATGACCCGAAAACAGAAAGCCCAATGTTTCGTCGTAACAGCGAAGCCCCGCTTATGGGTGCAGGTAACAAAGACAAAAACTTTGGCTTTTACGATGCAACCGTTGATGGCGGTTGGCAAGTACCTGATGAGCCATACACTAGCGCCAAAGGGAGCGACTTTTATTGGTGGCGCGCCCGTATGTTAGGTGGTCGAACTAACCACTGGGGCCGCTATTCATTACGCTTTAGTGAGCACGATTTTAAAGGTAAAAGCCGTGATGGTCACGGTGCCGACTGGCCATTTGAATACGCTGATTTAGCACCTTGGTACGATAAAACAGAAGAGCTTGTTGGCGTATGTGGCACTAATACAGGCCATGAAGATATGCCAGATTCGTCACCGGGTATTTTACAACCGCCACCAAAACCGCGTGTGCCTGAACTTTTAATTGCCGCTTCTGCAAAGAAAATGGGCATTCAAGCAGTGCCGATGCATCGCGCAGTATTAACTCGCCCGAAAGATGATCGCATGGCCTGTTTTTATGCAACACCTTGTGGCTCTGGTTGCTCAATTGGTGCTGCTTTCCAAACTACGACATCATTACTGCCAATGGCAAAAGCCACCGGAAACTTAAAAGTCATTACCGATGCTATGGTTAAATCAGTTAAGGTTGATGAGCAAGGTAAAGTCACTGGCGTCACTTATGTTGATAAACACACAGTAACCGAACATGCTATTGATGCCGATGTGGTTATCTTAGCCGCCAGCGCCTGTGAATCAGCACGTATTTTATTAAACTCAAAGAATAAAAAGCACCCGAAAGGCCTTGCTAATTCAAGTGGTCAAGTAGGTCGAAATTTAATGGATTCGACGGGTGCATGGTTAGGTGCGCAAATTCCGGCACTTAAAGGTCGCCCACGTTATAACGAAGATGGACATACCGCTAACCACTTATTTATTCCTTGGTGGGGTCATCAAGCACAAGCTAACAATGAATTAGATTTCCCACGTGGTTATCACTTTGAAATTGGCAGTGGCTTTGGTCAGCCGGGCTCGGGTGTGTCGGGTGATAAACAAGGTTATGGCCCTGCCCTTAAACAACAAATTCGTGATGCATATGGCTCTTACGTTGGCTTTGCCCTGCGTGGTGAGATGTTACCGAACAAGGATACCTACATGGAGATTGACGAAAACGTTAAAGACAAATGGGGTATTCCGGTATCAAAGTTTCACTTTAAGTGGTCTGACAGAGAGTTAAAGCAAATCGAACATGGTTTAAAAACCGCGAAACAAATCCTAGAAAACATGGGTGCGACCGTTGGCGAACTCCCGCCTGCTGAAAAGGCAATTTCAAAAGGTGGCGAAATCATCCACGAAGTGGGCACCACACGAATGGGTAGCTCGAAGAAAGACTCAGTCACCAACCAATGGGGTCAAACATGGGATTGTAATAACCTATTTGTAATGGATGCGGGCGTATTTGCTTCTAACCCTCATAAAAACTGTACGCTCACCATCATGACACTGGCAATGCGTAATTCAACTTGGCTTGCTCAACAAATTGATAACGGGGTACTTTAATTATGCATCATCGTAACGAACACGACTCATATAACTATGTTTCTAACATGAGCCGCCGTGAGTCTTTAAAATGGCTTGGCTTATTAGCTGCAGGCTCAGCGGTTGGTTTAACTGCAGGTTGCACAAAAGCACTTGAAGATGACGGTGCAGTCTCTGCAAAAGAGCATTGGCCTGATTTAGATATTAAGCCTGTGACCGCTAAAGGCTATGGTCAAGACCCTAATTTGGTGATGCCACCAGAATCACCTTGGCCACTAACTTTAACCGCAGACGAGCTTACGTTAGTAGCACTATTAGCTGATTACATTGTGCCACGCGAAGGCGCTATTCCTTCAGCCAGTGAGCTAGAAGTACCGGCAGTTATTAATGAGTGGGTGAGCGCGCCTTATGAAGGCCAACAACGCGATAGAATTAAAATTTTAAACTCTCTAGCGTGGCTTAACGATGAAGCGCAGCTTCGCTTTAAAAAGCAATTTGTTGCGCTTAACGAAAAGCAACATCGTGCGATTTTAGACGATATTGCATTTTTAAACGAGCAAACACCTGCGCAATTTCAGCGTATTGGTAAAGCCTTTTTACGCTTTAAAGAATTAGTGCTGGCAGCATTTTTCTGTACACCTGAAGGCTGTAAAGACATAGGCTACCTAGGCAATGTTCCTATTGCTGGTGATTACCCAGGGCCTTCAGATGAAGCAAAAGCCCATTTAGATCAGGTTTTAGCTGAGCTTGGTTTAAGCGAGTACGCCTATACCGATTAACTTTCCCCCTTGTGTTGTTTAATAACACAATTTAATGCAGGGGGTCACTCCCCTGCTTTTTTAGGATTTAAGTATGTTTAAAACCCGCATTTTATTGCTCATTATTAGCCTTGTATTTAGTGGTCAATTATTCGCAAAACTGCCAGTTAGTGTGCAATTGTGGTCAGTCAAAGACACCTTAAAAAATGACTTTCATGGTACGCTTAAATCACTTGCCGAAATGGGATTTGACGGCGTTGAGTTTGCCGGAGATTTTGGCCCTTATTCTGATAACCCTGCGGCCTTAAAAGCAAAGCTCTCTGAATTAGGTTTAGTTGCCAGTAGTGCCCACATCGGCTTTGATGCTCTCACCGAAAGCACTATTGATAGCACCCTACTGTTTTACAAAACCCTTGGTGTTACCACACTCTATGTACCTTGGGATGAGCGAGCATGGCATCCTGAAGGGGTTAAGTCACTGGTTAAAGAGCTCACTAAAGTTAGTGATTATGCAACTCGCTTTAATATGAAGATCGGTTTTCACAATCATAATAAAGAGTTTAATGCATTTAATAACGCTACATTTTGGGATTATATTGCCAGTAACACACCCAAGACCATGCCATTGCAGTTAGATATTGGCTGGGTCAATTACGCAGCTAAAGATCCAATTTACTTCATTAAACAGTACCCTAACCGCACACTTGCTACGCACATTAAAGTACGTACGGTTGAGGGGAGCAACATGAGCCCGATTATCGGCGAAAACAACATTGATTGGCCTGCCATCATCGACACTTTAGAGTCGCACGGCAACACCAAGTGGTTAGTGCTGGAGCAAGAAGAATACCCAAGTGGACTAACACCGCTACAAAGCGTTGCGAAATCAAAACAAAATCTGGATAAGATTTTATTAAATAAGTAATTGATTTTGATCTCTAGTCTGAATTAATTGTTTGTTTAAAAGTAAGTGAGTTTCATACTAAAAACCTAAGAAATCAATACTGACACTGATTATTTTTTATACTTATAAAATCCGTTTTTTTATTCGTCTGTGTCGGTTAAATAGGCATGCAGCTATTAGTTGCATGCCATATTACTTACTATTCACTTTATTGTAAGCAATAACGAAGCTTCCTTTATTTTTCAGTATAGTAAGTTTAATTGGTACTAATAATAAGCTGATTTTAAGTTATCTACAAATAACATTATTCACTTTTTTTGCATTAACCTGCTCTGACCTTTGGTCAATTTAAAGTTGTTTCAAAGCGGCTATAAAACAGCCCTCACAACCACATAATATATTGATTAAAAATATATTATTCATCATTCCTAGTAAAAAACATAGATAAAAAAATAATAATAAAAGCTGAACACTTGTCCCTATTTTCATTTTTTTGGCAGATTGCTTTAAATTCTTGGAGAGGTAGCATTAAGCTATAAAAATCTCAAGGGATGAGTATGAAAGTTCTAAATCTTAAGAAAAGGTCAGAAAAAAAGGTTTATTCTTTTTTAGCCTTATTATTGTTTTTCACATTGATGTTGTTAAAGCTTTTTTCTCCACAGCATATTATTTATGAGCTAATCGCTGCGCTGTGCTTTTTTATCGCGCTGGTTTTGTTCTTTCTGGCAATTAACTGCAAACATGCTCTTACTGTTTGCCGACACGGTATTTATTATCATTCAATTTGGGGGCACCACTACATTGCAGCGCAAGAAATAAAATTGATTCAGCATTACTCAAAGTTTGGTTTAAGCTGCATATTTATAATAGGTCCTAGGTTTATTATATTTGCTCCTTTTTATTGTTTAACATCAAAACAAATGCACAGATTAAAACGATACGATTACAACCTATTACAATGGCTGCAAGTAAGTAATAAACGCGACAAATTTTATGGCTCTAAGCTCTGAGCAATTGCTTAGAGCCAAATTTTTAGTTATCCCACTCTTTAAGGGTGTCTTTTACAAGCTCATAACGCCACGAGTTTAATAAGTCGGGTTTTGAACTGTCTTTACGCTCTTGTGCATCTAGCTTCCAATTCCAACTAATCAATTGATTGATTTGCTTTTTAGATGCAAGCACATCTTCTGGGATTCCATTTGCTTTAGCAGCTTTGGTAATTTTTTGTTTTATATCTTTAGCGGCTTTTTTGTATGCCGGAAAATCAATAAGTCGTTTTAGTTGTGCTGGTTGCTCTTCTGGCGCAACCGCTTTACCCAGTTCGATGCATTTTAAAATTTCAACACCAGAACGGTTTACTTCCATTGGCTCAACACCCGGAACGCGGCGAAGTGCATTAAGATTTACTGGTTTACGTTTAGCTATTTCAACCAAATTATGTTCTTTTAACACAAAGTTAAGAGCAAGATTTTTGCGCTCTGCCTTTTCACGGCGCCACTTAGCAAGTTCACGTAATACCGCTAAATCATGCGGTCGTAACTGCCAAGCATTTTTAATGTCTTTGTAAAGCTGCTCTGCAGGTGTTTGATAAGCACGTTTTTGCGCGACTAACTCACTTTCACTGATCACAATGTCAAAAAAGCCTGCTTCATCAATTTGTTTTTTAATAATTTCAAAGCATGGGAGTAAATGAAAGGTATCGGCAGCGGCATAATCTAGCTGTTTTTCTGTAAGCGGGCGCTGCAACCAATTAGTGCGCGATTCACTTTTATCAATTTCGATATCTAGTAACTCTTTGACCATATGCGCAAAGCCCATGCAGTTACCATGACCTAAAATTTGCAATGCAAATTGGGTATCAAATAGCGGTGTTGGTACAAAGCCAGCGTACTTTTGAAACACTTCAATATCTTCTGACGGTGAATGCAGTACTTTTAACACCTCTGGGTTTTTAAGTACTTGCCAAAAATCATAGAGCGATAACTCTGCCAGTGGGTCGATTAACGCTAAATGCTCACCATCATATACTTGAATAAGTGCAACTTCAGGGTACAGGGTGCGGCGCCGCATAAACTCAGTATCAATTGCTAATACTGGTTTTCCTATTATTTTTTCTACAAAATCATTTAACTGATTTTGCGTTTCGATCAGTTGGTATTGCACTTACACCCCTTTGTTTCACATAAAAAAGCCGGCTAATGCCGGCTTTTATTATTTCTCTTCGTCCTTTAAGGCTCTTCTAAGAATCTTACCAACGTTGGTTTTTGGTAATTCATCTCTAAACTCAACGAGTTTAGGCACCTTATAGTTCGTTAAATTATCACGACAATGCTTTATTATATCTTTTTCAGTTAAAGATTGATCTTTTTTCACGACAAAAACTTTAACTTGCTCGCCACTTACTTCATGCGGGACACCGATAGCAGCTACTTCAAGCACACCATCGTGCATTGCAACAACTTCTTCAATCTCATTAGGGAATACATTAAAGCCAGATACGATAATCATGTCTTTCTTACGATCAACAATGTAGAAGAAGCCTTCATCATCGTAAGTTGCAATATCACCGGTTGCAAACCAACCGTCTTTTAAGCATTCGGCTGTTGCATCTGGACGGTTATAGTAACCTTGCATAACTTGTGGGCCTTTAACCCAAAGCTCGCCTGGCTCACCTTTCGCTGCTTCTTCGCCGTTTTCAAGCATAAGTTTAATGTCAGTACTTGGTGCTGGTAAACCAATTGAGCCGTTATAACCATCAAGATCATATGGGCTTACAGTTACAAGTGGTGCGCACTCAGTTAAACCATAACCTTCCATTAATTTGGTTTTAGTTACAGCTTGCCATTTTTCAGCAACTGGACGCTGTACCGCCATACCACCGCCAAGTGACATTTTTAAGCTTGAGAAATCAAGTTCAGCAAAACCCGGGGTATTTAGTAAACCATTAAATAAGGTATTTACACCCGTTACCGCAGTAAATTTGTGTTGTGCTAACTCTTTTACAAAACCTGGCATATCGCGTGGGTTTGTAATAAGTACATTTAAACCACCATATTTCATAAATGTTAAGCAGTTAGCTGTTAAAGCAAAGATATGATAAAGCGGCAGTGCAGTGATAACGACTTCTTTGCCACGCTCAAGCACGTTATCTAAACAGCCCGATACTTGCTCAAGGTTACCAACCATGTTGCCATGCGATAGCATTGCACCTTTAGATACACCCGTAGTACCACCAGTGTATTGTAAAAATGCTAGGTCGTTTAAATCAACATCAGGCTTTTTGTAGGTTGCTTCGTTACCAGCAAGTGCATCTGCAAATTTAATTGCATTTGGCAATGAGTAGCTAGGTACCATTTTTTTAATGTGCTTAACCACAAAGTTAACGATGTGCTTTTTAAGGCCACCCACCATGTCACCTACTTGGGTAACCACGATGTGCTTAACGTTGGTTTTTGGTAAAGCCTTTTCTAGAGTATCTGCAAAATTAGCAAGAATGAAAATTGCTGATGATTCAGAGTCATTTAGTTGATGCTCTAATTCACGTACCGTGTAAAGTGGGTTTACATTTACCACTACACAGCCTGCACGAAGAACACCTAGAATAGTCACAGGCGTTTGCAGTAGGTTCGGCATCATAACCGCTACTTTATCGCCTTTTTTCAGACCAAGATCATTTTGAATGTACGACGCAACACGTTTTGTAGCACTGTCTAACTCACTATAGGTCAACACTTTACCCATGTTGGTAAAGGCTGGAAGGTCACTATAGTCAGCAAAACTTTTTTCAAACAAGTCGAGTAGCGAGTGATAATGCTCAGGGTCGATTGTTTCAGGCATACCTTCTGGGTAGCGTTTAAGCCAGATTTTTTCCACTCTTAGCTCCTGTTTATAATTATATTTTTTTAATAACCTTAATCTAACTAAGGCCGTTTCTCAATGGAGTAAATACTCTAATGGTGCAGATAATCCCACATTTGGTGCAATTATACAATTAACTTGCTTTATACTGCCCAATAAATGCATGAATGTGCTCTAAGGTTAATGCAGGACTTTGCATATGGCAATGGTGACCTCCAGGTATCTCATGAATTTTTAACTCCTTGTAATATTTACCATATGCCTCTAGGTTATCTTTCACAAAAGGATACCCCTTATCCCCTAAGATAAGCTGACATGGTGCGTTTATTTGTTTGATGGTTGCAATACATTGTGCCTCATCAAAGCGAAATCCTGAGTGATTTTTAAGCTTTGGATCGGTTGTTAAATACCACTTCCCTGCTTTTTCGTAACTATTGCGTGTCATTAATAGCTCAGCTTGTGGGTATTCAAGATCCCCACTTGCAAGCCTTGCACTAATAATGTGCGCTATTGAGTCAAATGCACGTGGCCCTCTAGTGTTTACCCGCGCTCTATTTAAAATTGCTTTACGAAGTTGGCTGCTCACTTCATTACTGTTTGTTGTAACGCAGCCTATTCCTTCAATAAAATTTACCGTTGCTACCTTTTCAGGAAAACAGCTGGCAAAAACCCCGGCAACCATGGCCCCCATTGAGTGGCCAACTAAATGCACTTTCGTTACATCAAGTGACTCAATAAACTTATATACGTCATCAATATAGTCAATAAAGTAATAGTGGGCATCACTACTTCGCCAATCAGATAAACCATGGCCAGGAAAATCGAGACAATACCAACGCTGATTAAGCTGCACATTTTGTAACATAGGTATGTAACTATGTGCGTTATCAAGCCAACCATGTAAGGCAATCACAACTTCTTCGCCATGACCAAAGGTTAGGCCATGCATTGCCTGAGTGCCAGTTTGAAAAGAAAAAGGTTGCACAATTGCTCCTATTTATTAAGCGTTTCAACTTAAAGGCGTTTATTTATCGTCTGGCTAGTATACAATAATCCTCGCAGTATAAATAAGGGCACAATAATAAGGTTACATCAATGAAATTAAAATTAAGTCTTTTAGCATTATTATGCTCAGCAGGCTCAGTAATGGCTGAATCAGCACCAAAAAATATCATTTATATGATTGGTGATGGTATGGGCCCGGCGTACACAACTGCATATCGTTACTTTAAAGATGATCCAAATACTAAAGTTGTTGACCCAACTGTTTTCGATACTATTTTACGTGGTATGGCACATACCTACCCTGATGATCATACCTATGTAACAGACAGCGCAGCAGGTGCAACAGCACTGAGTAGTGGCCATAAAAGTTATAATGGCGCAATTGCCGTTGATACTGATAAAAAACCAGTTAAAACTATGCTTGAGGTTGCAAAAGAACGCGGTATGACAACAGCACTCGTAGCTACTTCGCAAATCAATCATGCCACACCAGCAAGCTTTGCTTCGCACAACGAATCACGCCGCAACTACGACGAGATTGCTAACGACTATATCGATAACAAAATCGCGGGTAAATTACCGGTTGATTTAATGTTAGGTGGCGGCACTAAATATTATGTTCGTGAAGACCGGAATTTAGTTGAGGAGTTTAAAGCTGCAGGTTATCAATACAGCGATGACTTCGCAGCAATGAGTGACTTAAAACAAGTTCCTGCACTTGGTTTATTCGCTGAAGTAGGTTTACCGTTTGCGCTTGACGAAAATCCAACGCGCCTTACGCAAATGACAACTAAAGCACTTGATTTACTTGATGGTCAAAACGACAAAGGTTTCTTTGTGATGATCGAAGGTAGCCAAATTGATTGGTGTGGTCATGCAAACGATATTGCTTGTGCGATGGGTGAAATGGACGACTTTGCTAAATCGATTGAACAAGCAAAAGCGTATGTAGATAAAAACCCAGACACTCTACTGGTTATCACCGCCGATCACTCAACAGGTGGTTTAACGCTTGGTGCTCATGGTCAATATAAGTGGGAAACTGAGGTGATTAAAGGTGTTAAAGCAACAGCTGGCACTATCACAAAAGATCTACTTGAAAGCGATGACTTAAAAGCAGTATGGCAAAAGTATTCTGATATCGAATTCACTGATGCTAACAGCATTAAGCTAAGCGAAGCTAAGAAAATGGGCGAGAAAGCACTGCTACTTGCTGTAAAAGATATCATCAATCATGCCAGCTTCACCGGTTGGACTACTGGCGGCCACACGGCTATCGATGTGCAAGTATTTGCCTATGGTAAACGTGCTGAAGATTTCTACGGTTCGCAAAACAATACTGCAATTGCCGACAAGCTGATTGATTTTATTAAACAGTAATTTATATTGAATACTGTCCAAGCATAAAAAAGCCTAAACAATTAGTTTAGGCTTTTTTTTGTGAATTCAGTATTAGCAATTAACTAAGCATATACATCAACGCCAATGAGGCTTTGCACTTCGGCGCGGCGCTCTAAGTTAGCAAATTCGGTGTAGGTTGAAATTGCCCGGCTGATTTTTGGGTTGCTTGGTTTGTCATAAATTGTTTGCTGATAGTTTTGCGACTCAGCTTTAAATTCATCGGCAATAGCAACAGCTTGAGGGCTCGATTTAACATATTCGGTTGACGATTTTTGCTCAGCCGTTTGGTCTGATATCGCCTTAGGCTTATCAGTAACGGTATTTTTACGGCTATATTGACCGGGAATGTCACCGGTATAAAAGCCTGAGCCAATTGGTAAAGTCAAACTCGTAATTCCACATCAAACATGACTAAATTATGTGCCATAACTGACAAGCACGCAAGTCCCGTTATTCTCTCAGTTAATATCTCAGTTACTCTCGGCCTGGTAGCTTTTTCCAAGTCACTGTATCACGAACATATTTAGGCTGTGCATTGGCTGCTGTCACTGTTTCACCGTTAGCAAAAGCCGTTGCAACCGAGGCCAGCATGTATTTCGCATCAGGCAGTAGAATAGTTTCATTTAGACTTACATTTGCAAGTTCTGAAACAAGCGAAGGATAGGTCTGCCAGCCAGTACCCACCGCAGTTGCTGCTGTTTCAGGTAGCGTTAGCAACTCAGGTTTAATAACTTGCTCTTCATCAACAAGTAGCATTAAGCCATTATCATCTGCTTTGTAGTGAGCGAAATAAATCTCACCCATACGCGCATCAATCGCAGAAAACACATCACTTGCTTGGTGTTGTTCAAATGCTTGTTGCGCCATCATCTGCAATGTTGATACGCCAACCAAAGGTAAACGTGCGGCATACGCTAAACCTTGAGCAATCGCAACACTAATACGCACGCCCGTAAAGCTACCCGGTCCTTGACCAAAACCAATCACATCTAAATCGGTTAGTTTACATTGCGCCTTTGCGAGTAACTCATCAATTAAAGGCAAAATCTTTTGGCTGTGCTGCTGTGGGCACTCTTCAAAATGATGAAATGTTTGCCCTTGATAATGTAGCACCAGCGATAACGCTTCAGTTGATGCATCTAAGGCAAGAATATTGTGTTTAATCATCTAAGTTACTCTAATTGATCTGTTCTAAAAACGCGTTTGCCATTGCTAAATCGCGTGTGCGGCGCATGGGTGGCAAACTTTTTAAAAATACTTGGCCGTAATGGCGTGTTACTAAGCGATTATCGCAAATAACCAGCACACCTTTATCTTTACTATCGCGAATAAGTCGCCCTACCCCTTGCTTTAATGCAATCACCGCTTGGGGTAATTGAATATGCGCAAATGGGTCTTTACCTTGCAGCTGGCAATCTTGCATTTTTGCTTGCAATAATGGGTCATCTGGTGCGGCAAACGGCAATTTATCAATGATAACACAACTTAATGTACTGCCTCTAACATCTACGCCTTCCCAAAATGAGGCTGTGCCGAGTAAAACGGCATTACCGTGACGGGTAAACTTCTCAAGGATAATGCGTTTAGACATTTGCCCTTGCATATAAACCGGATAATCCATTTGTGTGGTTAAACCTTCAGCCACTAAGTGCATCATACGATAGCTAGTAAATAGCACAAAGCAGCGACCTTTTGCTGATTTTATCAACTCAAGGGTCAACTTAATAATAGCATGGGGCATATTATTCGCGTGAGACTCAGGTAAGTAGCGCGGTAAGCAAAGTAGCGCTTGTTGTTGATAATCAAACGGACTTTCAACAATCATGCTTTGCGCTGGTTTTAAGCCAAGGCTGGCGTTAAAGTGCGCTAAGTCGTTATCGACCGATAAAGTGGCCGATGTAAACACAAAGCCAGCTCCCGTGTCTTTCATCATTTGTGCGAATTTAGCCGATACATTAAGCGGTGTAATGTTTACCGTTAGGTATCGGCGAGTGGTTTCGTACCAATAACTATAGCCCGTTTGTGCGGTATCAAATACCCGCTCTAACTGACCTTTAAAGGCCAGTGTACGCTCAAATGGATGCTCTATTTTTTCGCTACGGTCTAAGCATAACTTTAATACTTGGTATAAAAAGTCGAGGTCGCTAATTACTCGGTGCAGTGCTGCACAAATCTCTTTATCAGCCAGCTTTTCACGCCAATCACCACGGCTACCATCAACCCCAAACTGTAAGCGTAAATCTGCTACGCTGGTTTCTAACTTGTTGAGGGTTTTACCTAATTGCAGCATATCCGGGATATCTGCACGGTATATTGCTCGTAAGTCATTAATTAAATCCACCAGCTTTTTAGTGCTAACACTTTCACCAAAATAGTCACTGGCAATTTCACTAAGCTGATGCGCCTCATCAAAAATATAGGCATCTGCCGTAGGCATTAATTCAGCAAAACCCGTGTCTTTTACAGCCATATCGGCAAAGAATAAATGATGGTTGATCACCACCACATCAGCTTCCATGGCGTTTAAGCGCGCTTTACGAATATAGCAATCTTGAAAATCGGGGCACTCTTTACCCAAACAGTTATCAGCAGTTGAGCTAACATAAGGCAGTACTTTGGCGTCTTCTTCTATGCCAATACAATCCGCTAAATCGCCGGAACGGGTTTCGCTTGCAAACTTTGCCACCATCGCGAGTTGATGCATTACATCAGGATCATCTGTTGGCACATGCGCAACATGCTGACTTAAACGATACGTACACAAATAATTCGCGCGGCCTTTTAAAAGGGCAACTTTTTTAGTGGCGCTCAGTGCTTTGACTAAATTGGGTAAATCACGGTGAAATAACTGCTCTTGCAGTGCTTTTGAACCCGTTGAGATGATGGTTTTGCCTTTTGATTTTAACGCAGGCGCTAAGTAAGCATAGGTTTTACCCGTGCCTGTGCCCGCCTCAACCACTAATTGGTGACGTTTTTTTAAGGCATCATCAACTGCAACAGCCATGTCAATTTGTGGCTGCCGAGGAGTATATCCATCAAGAGAAAGTGCAAGGGGGCCAGTGGCACTGAAAAGTTGTTTGATAAACTTCGCCAATAGATTAAAAGTGATGGGCAGATTTTACGTAACTGACTTGCCAAGGGCAAGACTAAATGAGGAAGCAAGGCTTCCTCATGGTTAAAAGTATGATTGCATTTAAATCATTGTCCTTGAATCGTTAATGTCACGCCTGATGCAGCTCGGTAACCCTGTAAATCTATGTACCAAGTTCCACTTTGTGGGTTATCAAATTGACAACTTTCTTCGTTACCATTTTTGTAAGGCCGACATAGATAATTTGAACTTGTTGACGCTGAGCCATAGTTAACATACAAATCTGCATCGCCACTACCGCCAGTAATCGTCACCGTTAAATTACTAAGGCCAGCGGGTATTTGTTGAGTAAAGCGCCGCCAACTCCCGGTAGCCACACTCACGTTTGTCTCAGTTCGATCAACGTTTTCGCTGCCACCAGAGGTACTGTAGCTTCCCGTGAGTGACACATTCGAAATCTCATTCCACGCTTCGACCATGACATGATAAGTTCCAGTTTGAACTGACGACATCACACAACTTTCATTACTTGTAGAGGTTGTGCTTTTACAGTCAAAGTCTTGTAAGGTCGGCTTACTGCCAAATTTAACGTATAAATCGGCATCACCGGAGCCGCCCTCGGTTACAAACTCAAGGTTACTGCTCATTGCAGGTACCTCGAGCGTAAAGAATAGCTGCTCTTTTGCTGCGCCAGCCAAACCCGTTTTAGCTACGCCATTTTCAAGCTGATTAGTCGGCTCAGTCACCACATCACCGGCATTTTTGGCCATTTCAGCAACATAACTCACTGCCAATTTGGCAAATTTACTCGCGTGAGCCGCATTAAATTGGGCATCATTTGATGTGTGGATCAATGGGTTGATATCACTCATTGTTGATTCAAATGGCATTGAGGCGGCAAATCCTTGTTGATACCAAGAGGCATGATCTGAGCAGCCATAACCACATTGATCAAAGCCATAGCTCACTGAGGGTTGATAAGCATCGAGCAACTGCGATAGATACTGATTTTGCGATGAGTTTGTGTAGTCGGTCATCATCACAATATCTGTGCTGCTGCCGTTATTGCCAGTCATATCAAACTGCACCATGCCTACAACATTCTTACCCTGTGCTTTATAACTTTGAGCAATATCTTTTGAGCCTCTAAGACCCACTTCTTCAGCAGCAAACCCCATAATTTGAATGGTTCGCTGAGGTTGGTAGTTATTTTCTACAATCGCTTTTAGGGTTTGTGTAAGCACCGCAATACCCGAGGCATTATCATCTGCACCGGGAGCACGACCATTACTTGGATTTGACTGATTGATTGAGTCTAAATGACCACCAATAACGACGATTTCATCTGCTTTTTCTGCACCAGGAATAGTCACAATAACTGATGACTGCGAAAAGCTATGGTTAAAATATTCAACACTGATATCACTGCGACTACTGGCTATTTGTTGCCAATGGCTCTTTAACCAATCTGCTGCATCAATACCACTTTGCACTGCATAATAACGGTTATGAAAGTTCATCATACTATTAACTTTATCGCTTAGTTCACTAGTATTAATCGAAGATATTAGCGCGTTAACTGTCGCGGCATTATTAATGCTGTAGTTAACAAGGCTGGCATTCATCGCAATGTTCGACACCGCATTTAATTGCTGAGTATAAAGCTCGGCATCTGCTAATGATTCATGGGCGACAAAACCACCGCAGCGATGATAGTTATCGTGCATAAACTCACTTAAACCAGCAATATCCTGCTTGTTAACGCGCATAAAATTAACTTGATTCAAAGCCGATTTTTGCATCGCAAAATTACTGCTTTGTTTACGTTTACTCACTGTATCTTGTTGAAAGTGCTCTGCAGCAAGGGCATCAATGGTGACCCAAATTGTTTCGTCTTGCGCTGCATAA
This sequence comes from Pseudoalteromonas sp. MEBiC 03607, assembly GCF_004792295.1. Classification (NCBI taxonomy): domain Bacteria; kingdom Pseudomonadati; phylum Pseudomonadota; class Gammaproteobacteria; order Alteromonadales; family Pseudoalteromonadaceae; genus Pseudoalteromonas; species Pseudoalteromonas sp. MEBiC 03607. Next base: position 121,796 of record NZ_SRRY01000002.1, on the reverse strand, counting down.
CTTACTTGGCTTAGTGATAGCGTGGCAAAACCCACGAGGCACTGCGTTAGACGGGTTGTCATAATCAATCCTTTTATGATGTGTATTTTAATAAAATAAAAAAGGGAGCCGAAGCTCCCTAAAAGGGTGGCTAGTTAGCCGAAATGGTGAGAGTTACACCACTTGCAGCGCGATAGCCGCGAAGGTCGATATACCAAGTACCCGCTTGTGGGTTTGTAAATGTACAGGTTTCGCTATTGCCGTTTTTATAAGGACGGCAGTCATAGCTAGATGTTGTCGATTGCGAACCAAAGTTCACATACAAGTCAGCATCACCAGAGCCTCCAGAAATAGTCACATCCAGTGACGAGTAACCCGCATCGAGGTCTTGCGTGAAACGAGTCCAGCTATTTGTAGCAACACTTAAGTTAGACTCAGTGCGGTTAATTGGTGTTACACCACCACCGCTGCCCGAATCAAAGCTACCTGTAAGTGATACACCTGAAATTTGATTCCACGCTTCTACCATTACATAGTAAGTACCCGCTTGCACATTACTAATAGCGCAGCTTTCTGTGCTAGTAGATGAAGTGCTTTTACAATCAAAGTTGCTTAGTGTTGGTTTTGCGCCATACATAACATAAAGGTCTGCATCACCACTTCCACCAGTTGTATTGAATTGTAAATTCGTTGCACCTGCTGGCACTTCAAGAGTAAAGAACATTTGATCTTTCGCTGCACCACTGATCCCTGTGCGCGCAACGCCATTAGTTAGTTCTTCATCACCGCTTGGAGGTGGCTCAGTCGTGCCACAGCTACTACCCGCACTTAAGCTTGAAGTCACACCCACCGCCGCAAGTGCCGCTTGAACATCGGCTGGGTCATAGCTTAAATCACACGCCGCATCCATCACGCCATTACCTGCTAAATCCCAGTTTGTGCTGGCTGTCCAGTAAAGTTGGTTAGCACGCGCCATCACAACAAATGCCTTTTGAGTATCCCAACCTGGTGTGGTCGCAAGGTTATAAAATGCCTTGTTGAATACACCTGAGCTGTAGTGCACATCCATACCAGAGTAGTAATTGTTTTGATGGTCAATCGAGCTGCCATCTTGGGTTGGGTTATTCATGTAACGTAGTGCACCGTTACCTTTAAAGATTTCCTGACCCACTAACCAATCGTTTGAGCCTTTCATGTAAAACTCAGCCGCTTCACCTGCCATATCAGAGAACGCTTCGTTCAAACCACCAGATTTACCTGAATAAACGAGGCCTGAGTTTTGTTCGGTAAAACCATGGCTTACTTCATGCGCCGAGACATCAAGACTAACCAGTGGGTAGAAGGTATTTTGACCATCACCAAAGGTCATAGCACTACCATCCCAAAACGCATTTTCGTAATTACTGCCGTAATGAACGCGCATTTGCAATTGGAAAGTTAATGGCGCAGTGCCGACCCAATCGTTATACATATTAAAAATTACGTTACCGAAATAATGCGCATCATTTAAAGGCGAGTACGCACCGTTAATTTCTTTAAAGGTATTTTCTGGGCATGTAAACGAATACGCTGTCGAACCACTTGTACCACCATTTAGGTTAATGGTTTTTACATTGGCGTTGTTCATCGTACAAGTGCTGCCCGACTGAGCAACATCTAGGCTGTCAAAATCAGTACCATAAATGTACTTACCCGTTTTTAAGTTACCACCTGGGCCTGTTGCACTGGCATGTTGTAAGTTATCGAAGCTAAATAAAACTTCACCGCTGTTAGCATCAATAATTTGATACGGACGAGATGGGTTGTCGCCATACGTCACATAAGATACTTCATACACAAGGTGTGCAACACTGTCCTCATCTAGCCAAATAGCTAAACGTGATTGTTCATTATGCTTTTTTAACCCAACTGATTTAATTGCAGCAGGTGAATTAGCAAGGCCTTTTGCCATTGCTTTTTTCTTGTTAAGAGCCGGAGAGACAGAATCGATGTCGGCGGCAATATCATATACCGCAGCACCATGTGCACGTTTTAATTGGCCATTAGCATCAAATGTAAGGCTAACCGTATCGCCAATGACAGGTAGACCTTGATACATCTGTTGATAACGACGAGTGGTGTTGCCGTTACTGGTTTTGATTTCTTTTAATACAACTAAATCATTCCCTGCACCTAAACCAACTAACTGATTAGGATTTGCACTCAATACCGATGACGCATTGGTTTGCAAAGCTTGGTTAATCCCTGTTTGTTCGTTTAGGTATTTCTTGTTCGCAGCTACTGCACTTGTTGCTTGAGTCAAAGCAAAAGCAGCAAGAGTTGCTAATGTGATTTTAGATAAATTCACGTTTACGCTCCGTTAGATTGTTATGTATTTAATATTTTCCTAGTAACCGGACTGCACTGTTCCCGATTAGTGACCAGCCTAGATTGAATGGAGTGAAATTGAAAATGAAACAAAAAATTTACAAGTAAAGTATTAGCTCCAATTTAAAACACTATAATTAACAGCAAGATAAGCATTTCCAGGTTTATTAAATGTTAACAAATACAACTTAAATGTAAATTTATTGATACAAAAAGATAACATTTAATAAACATTTGTACCTTTTATTTGTATTTATTTTGCTCACCTTACCATTTGTGATTCACCGCTAAAAATTCAGCTATTAACCAAAAAGCCTAGGTACATAACTTGCAGCTATCGCAAGTATCTAGGGTTTAAGGACTAAGTATGATTACTGAACTAATACAAAATGAATGGCTAAATGAGCCTTGGCTGGTCGTCATTGGCGGCACTGTACTAGCCGCCATAACCCTGTTTTTATTAAAGTTTGTAATTATCTATTGCCTAAAAAAATGGACCCAACGAACTGATTTTGTGTTCGATACCTTGCTTGTTAACTCACTTTCTACGCCATTGACCTTGTGCACAATGATGGTGCTTGTGATCATTTTTGGTCAGTTATTAAACATCACCGGCTTTATGGCCGAACACCCCTTACCCATTGCAGCCACCGCTAAAGCCATTTGTATTTTTGCCTTAGTGTTATTTTTAGACCATTTCTTATTTGGCACCGTTGATTATTACAGTGCCCGCTCAGTGGTTGTTTCGAATAGTCATAGCATCATTAAAGGCTTGATCCGCTGCGCCATAGTCTGTATTGGCTTATTGGTGTTATTGGGCACGTTGGGGATTTCAATCACTCCGATTATTGCCTCTTTGGGCATTACCTCACTTGCTGTTGCTTTGGCTTTGCAACCTACACTTGAAAACTTCTTTTCAGGCGTTCAGTTGGTGATTGATAAACCTATTCGGGTTGGCGACTTTATAGAACTTGAAAGTGGCGACCAAGGTTTTGTTGAAAAAATTGGTTGGCGCTCTACATGGGTAAAAATGTTGCCGAATAACATGATAGTCATCCCAAATAGTCAGCTGTCTAAATCACGCATCATTAATTACTTTTATCCCGAAAAAGAACTCAGCGTCCCCGTTGAGGTGGGTGTTCATTATGGCTCAGACCTTGAAAAAGTTGAGCAAGTGACTTTGGATGTTGCCAGACAGATTTTAAAAAGTCATCAATGGGGTGTTGATGACTACGATACTTTTGTGGTGTTTCACACCTTTGATCAATCAAGTATTAACTTTACGGTGATGCTAAGAGCAAAAGAGTACTTCAACCGATTTTGGGTTAAATCAGCGTTTATAAAAGCACTCCATAAACGTTACGCCGAAGAAGGCATTGTGATTCCTTATCCAATCAGGGCTATAAATACCAGTCAAGAATCTGCCCAGTTCAACAAATTGACCTAACTAAACTTATCAATGCTACATGTTTTGCAGGGCTTTTTATGTCTCTTTTTAGACATTTTTAACAGCAATTATACATATGCAATCAGCATCAAGTATTTTTACTCTAAAAAGTCATAAAAATCGCATAAACACTGTGACATACCTATATTAGAGGCGTACTATATGCGGCCAGAAAGTGACAGCTTTCTGCGTCTTGTTATACAAATATTTAAGGTCAAACAATGAATGCTTGGTACCTCATTTGTTTTCTTTCAGCATTAGCTATTTTTATTGCTTTTGCTAACCAATATATCCTCAAAATGCAAACCACGATTGCTATAACAACAGGCTCTGTTGTTATTTCTTTACTTCTTATACTTGCCGTTAAAATGCTCGGTGATAGCACGGCCCTCGAAATAACTCAGATTGTTTCTAGTATCAACTTTAATCAGTTGCTATTAAAAGGCATGCTTGGGTTTTTGCTATTCGCAGGGGCATTGGAAATCAACTTGGCAGCCCTTCGTAAACAACGATGGGAGATAACTGCATTAGTGCTATTTTCAACCATAACCTCTACGGTCATAGTCGGTTATTTAAGTTATTACTTATTTGCCTTTGTTGGATGGCCAGTGCCGTTTATTTATTGCTTGCTGTTTGGAGCATTAATAAGCCCAACCGATCCGATTGCCGTGTTAGCCATTATTAAACAAATGCGAGCCCCAGAAGGAATTTCTGTGCAAGTTGAAGGTGAGTCTTTGTTTAATGATGGTATTGGCTTAGTCATATTCACCACCATATTTTCAGTGGCCTTTTATGGCACCGAAGCCACTTTTGCTGATGTTGCCGAACTGTTCTTAGTGGATGCCATTGGCGGTATTGTGTTTGGGTTAGTCATTGCATTGGTTGGGCACTTTTTGATCATCAATAGCCGCGATGTGAATATTCGGTTACTTCTAACTTTGACCATCCCAACCGCTGGTTTTGCAGCAGCGAATATTTGGGAAATATCGGGCGCACTTGCCATGGTTACCAGTGGTATTTTGCTTGGTAATATTACCCGCTCAAAGGCAACAGAGCGCACAGGGCCTGAAGATACCCGTTATGTAAAAGACTTTTGGCATGCCACCGATAGTTTTTTAAACGCCTTGCTGTTTTTGATCATCGGTATGCTCATCGTGACTATGCCTATTACCTTTGAAGAAATCGGTTTAGGTCTACTCATGGTACCTGTGGTGTTGCTAGCGCGATTTATAAGTGTAGGTGCGCCATTTGTATTCTTTAAAAAGTATCGTCAATACGACAAACACTCGGTAAAAATCTTAACTTGGGGCGGCCTGCGTGGTGGATTAGCACTAGCAATGGCAGCTGCCATCCCACGCGATCAAGTGATGATTGCAGGGTCTGACTTGCATGACCTAATAGTAATAGTGACTTATGTAGTTGTGATTTTTTCGATTATTGTACAAGGCTTAACAATCTCACCATTGATCCAAAGCAGTATTCAATCTGCTAAAACGCAACAGTGAGTATGCCATTAGTCATTAAAAAGGCTCATAATTGAGCCTTTTTTTGTACCTTTGCGTTATACATTCTACTATCAGCAACAGCTAATAGCTTTGCAAGTGAACAGGGTTGCTGGCCCGAAAAATCAGCAATTCCATAAGAAAAACTCAATATGCTTTGACCTGTAAAACTCGAAGGTAAATTACAAAATGACTGCAGTAGACGTTGCATGATTGTTTCGCATTCTGAGGTGTTTAAATCAGTAAACAGAATCACGAACTCATCCCCACTCAAACGTGCATATAAGTCTGCTTTTCGGCAGTATTCTTTTAGTAATGATGCAAATTCTTTCAGAACTCTATCACCAGCAGAATGCCCAAAGTTATCATTAATGTATTTGAAGTTATCTAAATCTATAAATACCAATTTGGCATTTAATTGCTGCCTAATACACAAATCTAAATAATGCTCAGCAGTGCTTGTAAAACCTCGACGATTAGGGAGCAAGGTCAATTCGTCCATTGTAGCAAGTTGCAATATGGCAAATTCACGCTCAATAATTGCAGCAAAATCTTTCAGCGCTTGAAGATTTTTATTACTCAATGTGCGTGGTTTATAGTCAATAATACACAGTGTTCCAATACAATTACCTGATTTAAGGATGATTGGGCATCCCGCATAAAAGCGAATATGTGGCTCTCCAACTACTAGCGGATTATCTGCAAACCTTTTGTCTTTCAACGCATCATTAATCACAAAAGGTTCGTCTTGTAGGATTGCATGGCCACAAAATGAGATATCTCGGGCAGTTTCACTGACATTTAAACCAACACAAGACTTAAACCACTGACGTTGCTCATCAACTAAACTTATGATGCAAATTGGCACTGAAAAGAATTGCTGAGCAAGGCGTGTGATTCTGTCGAAAACAGGTTCTCTTTGCGTATCTAATATTTCAAGCGAACGCAATTCGTCAAGGCGAGCTTGCTCATTCAATGGCACTGCAGGTTTATCCATTAATCTGCCCTGTAAAATATAAATGAACTTACTTAAACGTTAGCAGAAATTGCGCAACTGTTGCAGAAAAATTTGGCTTTCGTTTAAGCCCAGGTATCTAGGTGCTTATTACCCTCTTCATCTTCTTCAATAGCATTTTTACTGTTTTTATCGCCATTTTCAGCAGCTTTTTTACGTCGTTCAATTTCACGTTTTTGCCGTTTTTCGAGTTCAATTCGCTGCACGTTCGCGTCTTTTACGCCCGCAATATGAAACGCGCCTTTACTCTCCAACTGTAAGCGCGTTATGCGACCTAAAAAGGGGATCATGATATCCATTTGTACCTCCTATCACTCCATTTATTATCGGCAGTTATAGCATATACTTTAATTTAGAAAAAAAATGCTTGCCAAAGATTAGCAAAGCATGTTTATCTATATACGTAACTTATTTAAACAGATATACGCACTGGTTTACATAAACGAGTGCAGTACAGGAAAAATTATGCGTTTCAATCTGACAACTATCCATCATCACCATCATTCACCGGAATAGCCTGTCAGGTTTTTCGCTGAGAGGTTATTCCTAAAAGGAACCTCTGGCGAGCAATCAACCAAATTATTTATTTTCGCCCTGAGGTTCCCTCGGGGTTTTTAGTTTTTGAATTAAAGGAAAATAAATAATGAGCAATACCAACCGTTTACGAATCGCCATCCAAAAAGGTGGCCGCTTATCAAAAGACTGCCAAGAATTACTTAAGCAATTAGGCGTTAAATTAAACCTTCGTGAACAACGTTTAATCGCACACTCTACCAACATGCCAATTGATGTACTTCGTGTACGCGATGACGATATTCCGGGCCTTGTAATGGACGGTGTGTGTGACCTAGGTATCGTTGGCGAAAACGTACTTGTTGAAGTACAAGCCGAACGCGAACGCCAAGGCGCAGCATTCGAAGTAAATAAACTTTCTAAACTTGATTTCGGTTACTGCCGCCTAGCACTTGCATGGCCACAAGAACTTGGTCCGCAAGATAAAAGCTGGTTTGAAGGTAAACGCATTGCTACTACCTACCCAGAAATCTTGAGCCAATACCTAAAACGCGAAGGCATCAACGCAAGCACGGTAATGTTAACGGGTTCTGTTGAAGTAGCCCCGCGTGCAGGTTTAGCTGATGCAATCTGTGATTTAGTGTCTACTGGTGCAACATTAGAAGCAAACGGCCTAATGCAAGGCGAGACCATCTTAGAATCAAACGCATGTTTAATTCAAAACAAAGACCTTAAAGACCAAAGTAAACTTGATTTAATCAATACGCTAATGCCGCGTCTACGTGGTGTTCGTCAAGCTAAAGAAAGTAAATACATTATGTTACACGCACCAAAAGCAAAGCTTGATGAAGTGTGCGATTTACTACCAGGTACTGGCCAGCCAACATTGTTAGCACTTGCTGGTAGCGACGATTACGTAGCACTGCACATGGTTAGCAGCGAAACTCTATTTTGGGAAACAATGGAACAGTTAAAAGCACTGGGTGCTAACTCAATCCTTGTTATGCCAATTGAAAAAATGATGGAGTAATAATCCATGTTTCGCTGGAATGAGGAAAATCAACAAGCACAGCAGGCGGTACTCACCCGCCCTGCTGTTACTGCAAGTAAAGAGGTCGAAGCAATTTGCATCGACATCTTAAATGCAGTTAAAACCGAAGGTGACGCTGCGTTATTAAAGATGGCTAAAGAGTTTGATAAGCGCGAGACACCACGTTTATTAGTACCAGTTGAAGAAATTAATCAAGCTGAGCAGTTATTATCAAACGAGTTAAAAGCCGCCATCGAAACGGCCTATGCTAATGTAAAACGCTTTCACCAAGCACAATTGCCAAAAGACATTAAGTTAACAACGCAACCTGGTGTGTTATGTGAACTTAAATATCAAGCCATTGAAGCGGTGGGTATTTACGTGCCAGGTGGCAGTGCACCATTGCCATCATCAGTGATCATGCAAGGGGTGCTTGCACAATTAAGCGGTGCACAAACTGTTGTGCTTACTACACCTGTAAAAGCCGATGAAACCATCAACCCTGCCATTTTATATGCTGCAAAACTATGTGGTATTAAAACCATTGTAGAAAGTGGTGGCGCCGGAGCGATTGCAGCAATGGCATACGGCACAGAGTCAGTGCCTAAAGTGAACAAAATTTTTGGCCCGGGAAATAGCTTTGTCACCATGGCAAAACAACTTGTTGCGCAAACCATTCCGGGCATGGCGATTGATATGCCAGCGGGCCCTTCTGAAGTGTTAGTGATTGCAGATGAGCGTGCAAACCCAGAGTTTATTGCGGCAGATTTATTATCGCAAGCAGAGCACGGTGCCGATTCGCAGGTTATTTTACTGTGTAACAGCGAACGTATTATTGAAAAAACACAGCAAGCTTTAACTGAGCAGCTAGCAAAATTAAGTCGTAAAGACACTGCCGAGCAAGCGCTTGCAAACTCAAGCTTGATATTAGTGGACTCGGTTGAGCAAGCCTTTGCGGTGTCTGCTCAATATGGTCCTGAGCATCTTATTTTACAACTTGCTGATGCGCAGCCTTATTTAAACTTAGTGAAAAATGCTGGCTCAGTATTTGTAGGCGATTACACCCCAGAGTCTGCCGGTGACTATGCGTCTGGCACGAATCACGTACTACCAACGTATGGTTACAGTGCGACCTATTCGAGCTTAAACTTACTGGACTTCTTTAGAACTTACACAGTGCAAACCATCAGCAAAAATGGTTTACGTGAATTATCTAAAGCAATTTTACCTTTGGCCGCAGCAGAGGGGCTTGATGCTCACGCTAATGCTGTTTCAATTCGTCTTGAGGCTATGAACAATGAGCGATAATTCAAAAATAACAACGTTGTTGCCAGATAACATTGCAGCGCTTACAGCCTATAGTTCAGCGAAAAGTGAAAAACTAACAGGTACAACGTGGTTAAATGCCAACGAAAGCCCGTATTCACGTACGCCAAATATCAATTTAGCTGATTTAAACCGCTACCCAGATCCGCAGCCTCAGCAAGTGATCAATCGTTACGCTTGCTATGCTAATTTAGAGCCAGAGCAAGTACTGATGACTCGCGGTGCTGATGAGGGTATTGAACTATTAGTACGTACTTTTTGTAGCCCAGCTAAAGATAGCATTGCACTCTTTTTGCCAACTTACGGCATGTACAAAGTAACAGCTGATACCCACAACATTGCGATTAACGGTTTAACTCAAGAGCTGTTATTAAAAGGCACAGTTGATGAGATTGTCACTGCAGTTGCTGATTCAAAGTTGGTGTTTATTTGTAATCCAAATAACCCAACCGGCAGCATGACAAGCCTAGACAAAATCAGAAAAATCACCCAACAACTTGCGGGTAAAGCGATTGTGGTGGTGGATGAAGCTTATATAGAATTTTGCCCTGAACAAACAGCAGCAAGCCTGATCAACGAGTTTAGTAACCTTGTGGTACTAAGAACCTTATCAAAAGCATTTGCACTTGCGGGTTTAAGGACTGGATTCACTTTAGCCAACAGCGAATTACTTGCGCCTATTCGTAAAGTGATTGCGCCTTATCCTGTATCAACGGTGGTTGCTAGCATTGCAGCAGATGCATTAAGTAGTGACAACATCGCTTCAATGCGCCGTCAGGTGACTATTCTAAATAGCTTAAAAGGCAAACTGAAAAGCTGGCTTGAGCAATCACCTGCCGTTATCAAAGTCCTGAGCGGTGAAGGTAACTTTGTCACCTTAAAATTAAAAGACAAACAATCATTTAATATCGCATTAGAGCAAGGGCTTGTGATGCGTGCCTTCACCTTATATGGCGAAAATGATTGGTTACGAATTTCTATCGGTAACGAGCAAGAACTAGAACAAGTAAAAATTTGGTTAGATGGCTTATCACTGACCAGCAATACAGTAGAACAGGAATTATCATGAGCAACCCGTATTTATTTATTGACCGCGATGGCACGATTATCGAAGAGCCTATCACCGACAAACAGGTTGATAGCCTCGAAAAATTAGTGTTTTTGCCAAATGTGATCCCTGCTCTGTTACAACTTCAAGCGGCAGGTTACCGCCTTGTAATGGTTTCAAACCAAGATGGTTTAGGCACTGATAGCTTCCCGACAGCTGATTTTGATATTGCTCAAGACAAGATGATGAATATCTTAAACAGCCAAGGAATTAAATTTGATGAAGTTCTGATTTGCCCTCACTTTGATGAGCAAAATTGTGAATGCCGTAAACCAAAAACCGGCTTACTTACAGAGCTTATGCGTTCAGGTAAAGTCGATTTAGCACGCTCATTTGTGATTGGCGACCGCCAAACAGATATTGGACTTGCCAATAACTTATGTTGTGAAGGTATTTTGTATGACGGCAGCTGGGATGCCATTGTCACTAAACTGACAACCGCGAACCGTGAAGGCCGTGTCACTCGCAACACCAAAGAAACGCAAATCGATGTGCAAATTAATTTAGACCAAACAAAAAATGGCGAAATTAGCACTGGTCTTGGCTTTTTCGATCACATGCTTGACCAAATTCGCACTCACGCCAATATCGGACTTAATATTCAAGCCACTGGTGACCTACACATTGACGAGCATCACCTTGTTGAAGATATCGGTATTGCGCTTGGCCTAGCCCTTAAACAAGCCCTAGGTACAAAAACGCAAATTGGTCGCTATGGTTTTGCATTACCTATGGATGAATGTAAAGCAGAAGCGCAAATTGATTTATCAGGCCGCGCCTCATTTGTATTAAACGCTGATTTTAGCCGTGAAAAAGTGGGCGACTTAGACGTACAAATGGTTGAGCACTTCTTTAAAAGCTTAAGTGATAATGCCGCCATGAGCCTAATTCTGTCGGTTAGCGACGGTAACTGTCACCACCAAGTTGAAGGCCTATTTAAAGCGTTTGCAAGAGCACTTCGTGCTGCGATTGCAAAAGATGCTTCGCAACAAACAGCAAGCTCTAAGGGGTGTTTATGATTGCCATAATTAATACCGGTTGTGCCAACATTAACTCTGTTCGCTTTGCCTTTGAACGTTTAGGTGAAAAGCCAGAGGTGATCACCTCACCTGAACAACTAAAAGGCTTTGAACGTGCGATTTTACCTGGTGTAGGCCATGCTTCCGTTGCAATGAAACGCTTAAAAGACGGTGGTTGGCAGCAAGCAATTGATGAATATCAACGCCCGCTGATGGGAATTTGTTTAGGCATGCAATTACTTTGTGATAGCACAGAAGAAGGCAATGTCGATTGCCTTGGCAAAATTCCGGGTGTTGTTAAGCACTTAGATGTGGGTACATTAACTTCTCCACACATGGGGTGGAACGACCTAAGCGTACTAAAAGAGCATGCCCTTACCAAAGGGTTATCGGCGCAAGATCAAGTGTACTTTGTGCATAGCTTTGCTCACACAGTGAACGATGCCACCCTAGTTAGCGGTGAATACGGGCAAGCTTTTTCAGCAATTGTTGCCAAAGATAACTACGCAGGCATGCAGTTCCACCCAGAGCGAAGCGCCAAAGTAGGCACACGACTTTTACAAAACTTTTTAGATTGGCAGCTGTAAGCGCAGCAAAAAATAAGAGAAATAAACGTGATTATTCCAGCACTCGATGTATTACAAAACCAAATTGTGCGCTTATACCAAGGTAAGTATGATACAGCACAATTTTACCCTTACGAACTTGGCGCACGCTTACAAGAGTACGCAAGCAGCGGCGCAGGCAAACTGCACCTAGTTGATTTAGAAGGCGCGCGCGATCCAAATAAAAAACAATGGCAGCATATTCAAGCCGCAACCAAAGCGCTTAATGTGCCTTATCAAGTGGGCGGCGGTATTCGCTCTGAGCAAGATGTTGCTGACTGGCTTGAAGCCGGTGCTAACCAAGTTGTTATAGGCTCAATGGCCGTTGAAAAGCGTGAGCAAGTGCAGGCGTGGATTGAAAAATTTGGCAGCGAACACTTTGTTATCGCACTAGATGTTAATAAAACTGACAACGGCTGGGCACCAGCAACACATGGTTGGTTAAGTGAATCTGAGTTTGGCTTGTTCGAACTTGTTGATTTTTACGTGGCACTGGGTGTGGTTGATTTTCTGTGTACTGACATCAGTAAAGACGGCACCATGACCGGCCCTTCGTTTGCACTTTATGAAGATTTAACTAACCACAACAGCGAGATTAAAGTTCAAGCATCAGGCGGTGTAAGCTCTCTTGATGATATCGCAAAGCTGAAAAAACTAGGCGTTGGCGGTGTTATCTTAGGTAAATCATTGCTCGATGGTGCCTTTAATGTTGAGGAGGCGTTAGCATGTTATCAAAACGCATAATCCCTTGTTTAGATGTAAAAGACGGCCTAGTCGTTAAAGGTGTTAAATTTAAAGGCCATGAAGTGGTTGGTGATATTTTAACGCTTGCCAAGGCATACAGCGATGCTGGTGCGGATGAGCTGGTGTTTTATGAAATCAGTGCCAGCGTCGAAAAACGCCTACTTGATGTCAATTGGGTAGAGAACATTGCACGCCACATTGATATTCCATTTTGTGTGGCTGGCGGTATTAAATCTGTTGCTGATGCAGCACGTGTTTTAGAACGTGGTGCAGATAAAATCAGTATTAACAGCCCCGCTATTGCTCGCCCAGAGCTTATCAAAGAGTTACACGATGAGTTTGGTAAACAATGCGTGGTTGTGGGTATTGATAGCTTTTATGATGAAAACACTGGCGAGTATTTAGTCTACCAGCTGACTGGCGACCCAAATGCATCAAGCCGTACTCGCTACAAAACCGAAGAATGGGTTAAGCGCGTGCAAGACCTAGGCGCTGGTGAAATCGTACTAAATTGCATGAATCAAGATGGCGTGCGTAAAGGCTACGACAATGTTCAGCTATCAAAAATGCGTGCACTGTGCGATATTCCACTAATTGCATCGGGCGGCGCAGGTACGATGCAAGACTTTGTTGATGTGTTTCAACAAAGCCAAGTTGATGGCGCGCTCGCTGCCAGCGTATTTCACAAGAACGTCATTGATATTGGCGAACTAAAACAATTTTTAATCGATAATAATGTAGCGGCAAGACTATGCAATTAACCAAAGACACTCTTTCTCAAGTCGACTTTGCCAAAAGCGAATTGATCCCAGCTATCGTGCAAGACGCACGCTCTGGGGTAATTTTAATGCAAGGCTTTATGAATCAAGATGCATTAGCTGCCACTTTCGACAAGCAAAAAGTAACCTTTTACTCGCGTTCTAAAGAGCGCTTATGGACCAAAGGCGAAACATCAGAAAACTACCTTGAAGTAGTTTCTGTGCACACCGACTGTGATTACGACTCACTATTAGTACTGGCATACCCACTTGGGCCAACATGCCACCTAGGTACACAAAGCTGCTTTGGCGATGATGCTAAACCTAGCTTGTCGTTTTTAGCTGAGCTTGAACAAGTGATTGTTTCGCGTAAAGACGATGATCCAAGCAAAAGCTACACTGCGTCTTTATTTGCAAAAGACTTAAGCCGTAGTTGCCAAAAAGTAGGTGAAGAAGGTGTCGAAGTTGCCCTTGCAGCCATGAAACATGATAACGATGAATTAACCAATGAATCGGCAGACTTACTGTATCATTTAACTGTGTTATTGCAGCGCCAAGGCCTATCATTGGCTGATGTGGTGAACTGTTTACAAGGCCGCCATAAGTAAATGAATAAGCTGCAGCGCTTGCTGCAGCTTTTTATACATTCGACACTTTTAGGCAATAAATCGACTGTTCTAATATAACGCCAAACTGCATAAATATCCGACAATAACCTCATCAAAGCTGCATTGTGAAAACAAATTGCAGTCCCTGTTAATCACAAAATAGGAGAGTGTTATGACTACCTCAACGGATAATTTTTACCAAAGCGATGCTGTTAACTTTGAAAAAGTAATTTTCAAAAACCAATTACAGATGAATGTAGTCGGTAATCTTTTTACACCAAAAAATGCTGAGAAAGGCGCGAACCTTCCGGCACTTGTAATTGGTCATCCTATGGGTGCGGTAAAAGAGCAAAGTGCTACTTTATATGCAACTAAACTTGCAGAACTTGGCTTTGTTACTTTGGCAATTGATCTTAGCTTCTGGGGCGAAAGTGACGGCGAACCACGTAATACAGTGCTTCCTGATTTATACGCAGAGTCATTCAGTGCGGGTGTCGATTACCTTGCTAGCCGTTCATACGTCAACAAAGAAAGCATTGGTGGTTTAGGTGTATGTGGTAGTGGTGGTTTCATCATTAGTGCCGCTAAAATTGACCCACGTATCAAAGCTGTAGCAACAGCGAGTATGTATGACATGGGTGGTGCAACGCGCAATGGTTTAGGTAACTCTATCGACCTTGATATGCGTAAAGGTATGCTTGATGAAGCCGCTGAGCAACGTAATGTTGAGTACCTAGGTGGCGAAGTTCAGTACACCGGCGGCTGCCCGCATCACATTGATGAAAGCTCGCACCCAATTGCAAAAGAGTTTTATGACTTTTATCGCACTGAGCGTGGCGAATATACACCAGAGCGTTCATCAGCAGATTTAACAACACACCCAACATTAAGCAGCAATGTGCGTTTTATGAACTTTTATCCATTTAACGATATTGAAACTATTTCACCACGTCCATTACTGTTTGTTGCTGGTGAACAGGCTCACTCATTTGAGTTTAGCCAACAAGCCTATGATTTAGCTGCTGAGCCTAAGCAATTATTGGTTGTACCAAATGCAGGTCATGTTGATTTATATGATGATGTGGGTTTAATTCCATTCACTAAAATTGCTGAATTTTTCAAAGCAAGTCTTTAACTAAAACGTGTCATGGTAACGAATGGGACATAGGGATATGCCCATTCGTTTTTTATACCAATTCGCTTAATTAACTATTATTGCCCATTGGTATTATATGTAGCCGGCTATTTAGCCGTTGCTAAAAAAGCTTCAACATCTCGTTTTGGTGATAAACCAAAAAACCGGGAATACTCGCGAGAAAACTGTGAGGGGCTTTCGTAGCCAACCTTAAAAGCAGCACCTGACGCGTCCATACTCTCGCCAACCATCAACCTTCTAGCTTCCATTAACCTTAAACGCTTTTGATATTGCAACGGACTCATTGAAGTTAGATCTCGAAAGTGATGGTGGAAAGTCGATTTACTCATTTTCGCAAGACCCGCTAAGTCCTCTACACTCAAGGGTTGATCATAGTTTTCTTTTAACCACTTAACACTACGAGCAATTCTCAGCCCTTGGCTACCTGTTGACACTATATGACGAAGCTCCGCCCCATGCTCACTGTTAAGTACACGCCAAAAAATTTCGCGTTTAATTAATGGCGCCAGCACTGGCATAGACTCAGGATCATCAACCAGCTCAATTAATCGCGTAAAAGCGTTAAGCAGAGGCTCTGTCATCTCACCTAAAGTCATACCCTTGTTCAGTGATTGCTTGTTTAATTTATCGAGCGGTATTTGCGAAATCAGTTCACCTAACATAGCCAAATCAAGCTTTAACACTAAGCCTAAATAAGGTGCGTCGTCTTTTGCTTCAAGAACTTGCATTTTTGCAGGCAAATCAATTGAGGTAATCAAATACTTGTGTGGGTCATACTTGAACACATCTTCGCCCAAGGTCATGCTTTTTGCCCCTTGTAGCACCAGTGCAATACTTGGTTCAACCACACACATTGAACAAGAGGTGGCGGCCTGTGTTTGTCTATAAAAAAACAAATCCTCAATCACACTATCAGCGGTTTCTTGCTGACCTATATGCGGCGCAATTTTATCTGCTAAAGAGGCGCTCATTTTAGCAAGAGTTTCATAATCTGAGTGCATAACCAACCCAATCAAAATTAAGATACTTAACTATACGCTCGATTTCATAAAGTTGGCTAGTTAAAAAATCTAACCCTCGGACTAATAGGCAATAACTTGCGTGCATTGTACTTTTTAAAGGCACAGTTTTTAGCCAAAATGAAGATTCGTTCGGTTACAAACACATGGAGAAAAGTATGAAGTATATTATCGGTACCCTTATCTTAACGATGAGTGCATTTAGTCATGCAGAAAACGCCTCTTCACAACGTTTAGAGTTACCGCAAATCACAGTGCAAAAAAATGGCACTCAGTACCCAATGACTGGGCTCGACAAGTATTTCACGGGCAAAGTACGCGTCGAGCCTAGTTTCCAAGCTCATGGCGAAGCGAAAGCCGCTGGTGCCATGGTAACCTTTGAGCCAGGTGCTCGCACAAACTGGCACACTCACCCTGTTGGCCAAACCTTAATTGTTACATCAGGTATGGGTTGGGTTAATCAGTGGCACGGACAACCTCAGGTTATAAAACCAGGTGACGTTGTCCATATTCCTGCTAATGTTAAACATTGGCACGGTGCTACAGATAAAACAGCCATGATGCACTTAGCTATTCAAGAATCAAAAGACGGTAAGGTTGTTGATTGGTTAGAGCCAGTAACAGATAAGCAATATTTAAAAAAGCAGTAAAGATGGTAAGTGAAATGCAAATAAAGTTCACCAGTAACGGCAAAACTATGCAAGCGACTCTAGAAAGTAACAATGCCGCTAAGCATTTTTATCAACTTCTACCACTGACTCTAAAAGTAGATGACTTCGCCAATGCTGAGAAAATTGCCACTTTACCAGAGAAATTAAATCTACAAGGCTTACCTGCTGGCACTGATGCCGGCGCAGGAGACATTACTTATTACGCACCTTGGGGTAACCTTGCGCTCTTTTATAAGCAGCAAAGTTATGCAAATGGTCTGATAAAACTTGGCAAAATAACGGGCGATAGTCAGTTTTTTAAAAGTTTAGGCCAAGCGGATGTCACTATAGAGCCCTTGTAGTAGATACTAACTCTCCAGTTAGCAAAGCTGCTTCTGTACGCCACAAAGTAGCTTTTTTATTGCCTGACTTTATCTGCCCAGTGCTTTTAAAACATCACGGGTAAAGTCATGTTCACTAAAGCCTTTAAGTCCTGCAAGGTCGTACCCTCGCCTAACAATCACTAACTGCTCGCTTGGAATGATCACTAAAAATTGACCACGGTTGCCTCGCGCTGCAATGGTATCGTTTGGTAACTCAGGAAAACGTTCGTTATAAAGCCACCACTGTGCGCCGTATCCTGGTGCCGTTACAGGGGGTTGAGCAGGTGCTGGTTTACTAATATAACTTAACCAGTCTTTTGGTAATATTTGCTCACCTTGCCAGCGGCCATTATTCAGGTGTAATAGCCCCAAGCGAGCAAGATCCCGTGAAGTAGTCCACACTTGCGATGACAAAATATAGTCACTTTGCCAATCTGACTCTAAAAACGTGTGCTGCATGCCGATTTTATCGAGTAAGTTGTCATATGGGTAACGCAAATAGCTCGCCTCATCGTTAAACGTTTCTCGTAAGGTGCGTAGCGCTAACATGGTGTCGTTATTAGCGTATTTCCAACGGCTACCAGGCTTAACTTCTAATGCGGTATGCGTTGCAGTATCAGACACTAAACCGCCTCCCATATACACACGGTCTGTCCGGTTACCCGCTTTATTACTATCTAAACCTGATGCCATGTGAAGTAAGTTTTCAAGGGTAATTTCGCCACGTGGGTCAAGCGGATGAGACCAGCTTTCAAGTCCCGCAGGCTTTGTAACATCAAGTCGCTTTTGCGCTACCGCCACTCCAATAATGCTCGCGCCAATACTTTTTGCAACAGACCAAGTACGCTGGGCGGTTTCAGGGGTAAAACCGGCTTTATATTGCTCTGCTAGAATCGCATCAGGGCTTGCTATTAAAATTGCTGAAGTTCGTGCGCCTTCACCATAATGACGAGTAAAAGCTTGTGCAATAACCTCATCAAGTGCCTTATTGCCCGTCGCTTTATTAACACCATTTAGCGTTTGCCAAGGCTTACCATCATCCTTTTGGTAGGCTAAGTTTTCTTTAAACGGTGCTTGCACGAGTGATGCAGCTTTCAGGCTTGCCCCTACGGGTAAATCAACACAGCCTAAACGAGGCCGCCACACCGATATGCGCTGCTTATCTTTATCGTAATCAACAATGACTCGTTTGTGCTCAGTTTCAATGTTCGCTTTTAGTGTTTTTACAGTGTCTGCTATTAAAGGGTAAATACCGGTAAGTTCATCTATATTGATTTGATCTTTGCTTTTGCCAGCGTTAAACGTGGCACTACAGGTAAAATTGGCGACGTACCCAGCGGCATAAGCGTTCAAGGTTGTATCTGTTTCTTCGCTACAAACAAAAAAGCTAGTGCACAACAACGTACTCAGGAAGGTTATTTTTTTCATTATTACTCCATGGAGGCCAAAGAGTTTAAGTTAGCAAAAGAAAAAAATAATGATATGTTTTTACGGCAGTATTCGCTCTTTAAGCGATAAATCACCGAATAAAAAAGGAACAACAAAAAACGCCATACTGGGTATGGCGTTTGGCTTACTCAATCTAAAAATTATTTAAAATGTCGAGGCATCAATTACATAACGATAGCGCGCTTTTTTCTCCACCACGCTTTGCCATGCATTATTGATTTCAGAGGCTTTGATTAACTGGGTTGCTGGCAGAATATTATTCTTCGCACAGTAATCAACAACTTCTTGCGTTTCTTGCATATCACCAATTAACGAAGCATTAAAGTTTACGCGGCTTGCAGCCAATGCTAATGCATTCATATTTAATGAAAACTCTTCTGGCATACCCACTTGGGTATACGTGCCGAATGGTTTTACTAATGATGCATATTTAGCAATATCATATTTCACTGGCAAGGTATTAATTAAATAATCAAGCTGCGACTTATGCTCGTTGTAAGCGTCTTCACCGTCAACAACAACCACTTTAGCGCCAAAGGCTTTAATATCGGCTACTTTATCTTTAGAGCTAGTGAACGCATAGACATCAGCACCTTGCGACACAGCCAATTTAACAGCTAAGTGCCCAAGCCCACCAATACCAACAACACCTACTTTATCGCCTTTTTTCAAGTTAAATTTAAGCAACGGAGAATACGTTGTAATGCCGGCACATAATAAAGGAGCAGCATGCTCTAAACTCATGTTTTCAGGAATATGCACTGCAAAATGATCGCGAACAACAATATTATTCGAGTAACCACCTTGTGTGATACCAGTCGGTGAGCGTTCATCAGGGTAGCCATAAGTGAATTTTGTTTCTGGGCAATATTGCTCGCCTTGATCTTTACAGCTATTACAGTCAAGACAGCTATCAACCATACAGCCTACACCAGCACGGTCGCCCACTTTAAACTTAGTCACATTCTTACCGACCGCAGTTACGATACCTGCAATTTCATGACCTGGTACTTGAGGGTATTGCTGTGCGCCCCAATGCCCTTTCATCTGATGAATATCTGAGTGGCAAATACTGGCGAATTTAATTTCGATTAAAATATCGTTATCGCCTACTGGGCGTCTTTCGAATTCCCATGGTTTTAGTAAGCCTGAATTATCAAAAGCCGCATAGCCACGAGATTTTATATTGCCATTTGCAAGCTGCTCAGATGATGCTGCAAATGAAGGCGCCGCAAAGCCACCTAATAACAGGCCTGCACCTAAAGCTGAACTCGTTTTAATAAAATTACGACGTGATAAGTCTTGCGTTTCATGTTTGTCACACATCTTAATGTACCTTATGCTAAATAATCTTCATCTGAAACAGCTTCGAACCAGTCAACAGGTTTACCATCGAGTGCTTCTTGAACTGCTACATGTTTCATTGCACTATCAGCAGTCGCACCATGCCAGTGCCTCTTTCCGCAGTTACACCAAATTAAATCACCTGGATTGATGACTGTTTTCTCACCACCCTCACACTGTGTCCAACCTTGACCTTCTGTAACTAATAATACTTGGCCGAGTGGATGAGAATGCCAATTTGTGCGAGCTCCTTTTGAAAACTCCACCACAGCAACACCAACGCGAGCAGGTGCTGGTGCATTAAATAAAGTACTAATTTGCACTTTACCTGTGAAACATTCTGCTGGCCCTGCAATTGGATCTTGAGAACCTGACTTAATTACTTGCATATCGTTTGTTTGCGCTGAATCACTCATATGTTTCTCCTTGGCTTGCTTAGGTTATGGTCTACTATTTCAGTCTAAAGCATCGCGAAAAACCATAAATGCCTGAAGCTCGCGCTTTCTTGCCTATTTGTGTAAAAAAGTTTTTAAAGCCTTTAAACCTTTTTTATCAGCACTTGCGACTAAGCTAATAACACCACACATATGAAAGGGAAGAACCATGTTAAGTACAGTAAAAACACTCTCACTAATTGCCGCAGGCTTATTATCAGCACAGACATTTGCTTAGGGTGAAATGCCTCTACAAGCAACTAAAAACCTAACGCTAGATGCAGCATCATTAAGCGCTTTAAAAGTAGAAGCAGGCTCAGGTTTTTTACACATTACCGGTAGTGACAGTGATGAAGTGAGCGTTAAAGCCGAGATTTATCAGGAGCAGCCACATGATGAATATTGCTTAACGCTTGAAGCTAAAGGTAAGAGTGCAGCGCTAAGTGCAGGTCAATGTGAATATCATACCAATAAGCAAACTCGCATTGATTTAACCGTTGCGATCCCTCGCTCATTTAATGTCGATGTGCACGATGGCTCAGGTGAAATTATCATTAGTAAAGTTGCGAATACTGTAATCAACGATGGTTCAGGGTCGATTACAGCAAATGACATTACAGGCACATTAGAAATCAATGATGGTTCGGGTAGCATAGAAGCACGTAATATCAGCCGTGATATTAAAATTCATGACGGCTCAGGTAATATTGATGTTGCCAACGCACTGGGTAATATTGAAGTACACGATGGTTCTGGTGGTATCGACTTAAATGATATTTCGGGTGATGTTGTCGTTTCAGATGGCTCAGGCAGCATTCGCGTTGATACTGCAGCAAACTTTGAGTTACTAAGTGATGGCTCTGGCTCAATAAAAGTAACCAACATTGCAGGTAAAACTAAGATGTAAGCTCACGCGTTTACAGTTATTAGCAACTAAAATGCCTTCCTTTGCGAAGGCATTTTAAATTGTAATAGCCAATCTTTATTAGCATTTTTACAAGGGCTTAGGTATCCTTTAGGAAACGTTTAAGGAACTGCTATTTAAAAGGATAGCCTGATATGAAAAAGCCACTCGCCGCCTTACTAACTGGCCTTGTTTTAACTGGTTGTACAGGACTGACAACTGAACAACAAACGGCCATTGATAACCTAACCCCTTGCGAGAAAATCAATGCCCTATTAGGTGCTTACGACAACCGCTTTGAAGGCTTAAAACGTAGCCGTGTAAATACTAAATACATGGAAACATGGACAGCAAAATACAACCTTATTGCCGATAACTGTCAAATCACGGCGCTTGATAAAGACAATGTTACCTACCGCTGTGTAGGCAACTATGAGCAACAGCAGCAAGCTGTCGCTGATCACACCCGTGCGGTTAATTTTACCCAAGCGTGTTTAGCAGGTAATAATTGGCATCAAACACAAAAAGAATCTGCTGAATCGTTACGCACAACCTTTGTACTTGACGAAAATACCCCTGTTATCTCAATTCATTCGGGTAAAACTCTATCGCGTAAACAGCCTTGGTCTACCACGCTTGAAATTGGTAAGCCTGTTGAAGGTAAGTAATACACTTCGGAAGGCTAATAGACATTAGCCTTCGTATCTCTATGGCACATTCAAAAAAACCAACCAGCCAATTTAAAACAGATTGCATCGGTCAATGTCATCGCCTCAATGGCTATTGCACTGGCTGTGGTCGCAGTAATGACGAAATTTTTGATTGGATCATTTTATCCGAGCAAGAAAAACAAGCGATTTTAAATACTCCTCGACCTGACATAAAAGCGAAATAGTTCTGACACCCAAGCGTCATTAAAGCTTGTTAGCCTGATTCAAACTGACCCATCAGGTAACAATAATGACCGCTATTTTTGTAATTAACTTAGCAAGCTCTACAGAACGATTACACCGTGTGAGCAATGAACTCAACGCGCAAGGTTTAGCATTTGAACGCATTGATGCAATTGATGGTAGAGAGCTTTCTGATACAGCAATTGCTGAGCATTATAATGCTGATTTAAATCTAAAAAAATACCATAAACCATTGAGTAAAGGTGAAATTGGCTGTTACCTGAGTCACAGAAAAGCATGGCAAACCATTGTCGATCGGCAATTAGAATACGCCATTATTTTAGAAGATGACTTTGTTCTCGACCGCTCTATCCACAGTGCAATTGAAAACATTAATACATTAAAACAGCCTTGGCAGCTAATAAAATTGGCCGCTTATAAAGACCGAAATCGGGAAATTGCCTTTACAAAACCCATCGCTGATGAGCAGCATTTAGTCATTCATAAAAAGCTTATGTCTGGCTGCTGTGCAACGGCTGTTAGTTTAGCTGGTGCAAAAGCGCTATTAAAAGCCACTGCTACATTTGGCCGCCCTGTCGATTGCGATTTACAGCATGTGTGGGAAACCGGCGTATACGGTTATTCTTTACTGCCCTACCCAGTGTCACAACCTGATAATTCACAAAGCGATATTCGTGATAGATCAAGCAAAGTTAAAAAGTCGTTTTGGCGACGTAAAAAGCAGCAACTTAATAGTGCACTACTAAATGCAAAATACACTAAGCAGTTTGTAAAAACGCAGCAAGTACCAAACAAAAAGAAAGGAGCCGCAGCTCCTCTCTTACCAATCAAAAATCATTAACGATTTATTTTGCTTGGCTGTTATTTAGCTTGATTTGGGTGGTCAACGCCCATCCACGCTTTAAACAGTGCCATTTGAGCTGGTGTTGCATCTTTTAATGCTTTTACCTTTTTCTCTTTATCAAAGTCTTCGCTCAGTGTTAGCGTTGTGCTTTGCAGTGCATCACGTCTAATAAAATCAACAGTCACTGTGTCGCCTGCTTTAAACGTTTCAAGGCTGGCTGTTAAGTCTTTACCAACATGCTTTTTGTTCAACGCAACGATTTTATCATCTGTAGTTAAGCCTGCTTGCCATGCAGCGCCACCACGACGAACATGAGTTAGGGTTAATAACTCACCGCTGTTTTTAGCAAACGAGTCAATACTAGGTACTGATTTAGCGCCTTCAGGACGAATTAAACCTAAGCCCACTTTTGCAAGTAGCGAATCAAAGTCGATAGCCGCTGGCTCATCCACATTCGCTTGCCACCAAGCACTGTAATCACGGCCTGTAAGTTCTTTTAAAATCGCTTTAACATCATCAGGCGTAAAACCATCAGGTAAACGATGCTTGTTGTACAGTTCACGGTGAACATCGCGGTAACTGATTTTGCCATCGCTTTTTTCTAGCAAATCAATATCAAGCGCCATTGAGATCAATGAACCTTCTAAATAGATATTGGTGCTATAGTTGCGAGCGTGGTCACCGCCTTGGTTGATCCACTTATCAAAACTGGTTTCGGTTGCGCTTTGTACTTCGCGACCCGGTGTTTGTAAGTGACGATTAATCGTTTTCGTTAACGTACCGAAAAACTCATCGGTTGTTTCAATTCCAGAGCGAACCATTAAGTGATCTTCAAAGTAGCTGGTTGAGCCCTCTGCAATCCATAATGTTTTAGCGTAGTTAATATTGGTGTAATCGTATGGAGCAATACCTTTTGGACGGTATGCTTTAACGTTCCAAGTATGAATAAATTCGTGAGCTGCGGTGCTGATAAACGCAAGGTAGTCTTTACGAGAACCAAAACGGTCACGTGGGCGCTGGATAATCGTAGAGTTTAAATGCTCTGTTGCGCCACCGGCACCAGACGTAGCATGGACCATAAATACATAGCGCTCATATGGGTAACCATCCCAAATTACATTGCCAGTTGTCACTAGCTTTTTAAGGTCAGTTAGCATTTGATCTACGTCGTAGTTGCCATCGCCCCAAATAACTAATTCGTATTCACGGCCATCAACGGTGAACTTGTGTAGCTCATTGATACCACTTTCGATTGGTGAATCAACTAAGATATCGTAATCAGCGGCTTTAAAGCTGTGTTTAGAGCCCGCATTTTCCATACCCGATACTGAACGCCATTGTTTTGGTACGTTTAATTTTACGGTTACCGGGTCTTGACGGAATGATTCACTAAACATGAAAAAGCCAGATGCATCAATAAATGCATGGCTGTCATCAATATGACGAGCGCGTTTACCTAGCTCGTTAGCGTAAACTTGGTAATCTACATTGACTTGAGTTGGCTCGTTTAAGTGAACACGCCACGTGCTGTGATCAATTTTTTCCCACTTTAATGGCTTGCCGTCATCATCTTTTGCTTCAAAAAAACGTACGCCATTAGCAAGATTCAAAATTTCATAACGACCAGTACGCCAAGCGGGAAGTTTAACATCTAAATGTGCTTGTGCAGTTTCAGGAAACTCAACACTCACATTACCTAAATGATGCTCTGGCTCAGTAATCGACAGTGAATAGTTTACATCTGCAAACACACTGCTTGAGCACGCTGCCAAAATTGACAGTGCCAAAAACTTTTTCATAACAACTCTTTTTATTACTTTTAAAATTGCGGACAAGCCTAACAATTGCGAGAAAAAATGTGAATTAAAAACCGATAAACAGCCATTGCAACAGGTTTGATATACAAATTAACTAAGTTTTTGACTTGGAACCTACATTTCGTATTAATTTGTTGTAAACTTACCCTATAGAAAATTTGAATCTTCACGGCGGTATTACTAGGTGCAGCAACAGCATGATGTTCTTAATAAAAAGTTAAAGCAGGCTATCGACGCACGCACAGTGGTCGAAGATGCACGCAAACATCAAGTTGAAGTGCTTTCACAGTTTGCGGCAAAACTGTCGCTCAGCTGTAAAGGGCTAGACATTGAGCTAGATAACCGTTTAGCCAAATTTAGAAACGCACTAAAAAAAGGTGTTAATTTTGAATTACTAACACCTTTCATAGATGATGTACTTGGTCTTCTAAAACAACAAGAAACCAAGCAAATGGCTCAACAACGCGAGCTTAACAAAAGCATCACTGATGCAGGTAAACAATTACAAAAAGTCCAAGGTTTACCTGATAATGCCCGTCGAACATTGCGTTATCTGCTTGACCACGAATTGAATAATATACAGTCTAATCATGACTTTATACCTTTATTGTCTAAGCTGGTTACTATTTATCACCATGCACTTCAAGCAAAGCTCGCTAAAAGTAGTCAAGCCGAGGCATTAATCAAACCTGAGTTAGCGTCTGAGCTGCTGTCTCTTGCTAATGAGCTTGTGCTCGAGGATGAAAGTGCAGAGCAAATAAATATAATTAAAAGCAAAATCACTCATAATGACAGTGTTGACGATTTACTTGATTCTGCGCTGAGTATTATCACCATCATCACGCGTAATATGAGTAAAGAGCGTCAATCTGCACAAAGCTTTTTAATCTCATTAAATCAAACTATTGAAGATTTACATCACTCTATTGTTTCAACCAGTAAACACTCAGAGTCGATTAGTGCCGAATACGATTCGCTGAACAAACAGATTGAAGCAAAAATTAAGAATCTTCATACGCAAACTCAGCAGGCTACCTCAATAACATCACTTAAAGAATTAGTAGAAGAAGAACTTAAATCTTTAAGTGATGATTTAATTGCCAAAGAAAAACTAGAGCAAACGGAGCGAGAAAACTTGCTCGCTAGCTTTAACGATATCAATAGCCGTATTAGCCATTTAGAAACTAAACTTTCAACTTATAAACAACGCTTAAATGAACAGCGATTTAAAAGTTTGCTAGATGGTTTAACAAAATTACCCAACCGCGCAGCGTTTGATGAACGGTTTAATCAAGAGTTTCAATTATTTGATCTACAAGAGTCGGCAGTGACATTTGTAGTAATTGATGTAGACCATTTTAAATCAATCAATGACCAATATGGCCACAGTGCTGGTGACAAAACATTACAAGTCATTGCTAAAGCACTACAAAAATCAATACGTAAATCAGACTTTATTGCCCGTTACGGTGGCGAAGAGTTTGTGTTACTAATGAGCGGTATGTCACTTGAAAGTGCAGCAGCTCCACTTGAAAAGTTGCGTAAGACAATTCAAAGTATTCCATTTAAATTCAAAGATAAGCAAGTAGAAATCACCATTTCTGCTGGCGCAACCCAGTTGAAAAAAGGTGATACCCCACTGATTGCCTTTGACCGTGCAGACGAAGCACTATACAAAGCCAAGAACGAGGGACGAAATAAAGTTTGCATTAGCAAATAAAGGCCTCATCTTGTTAGTAAGGTCTTTGACACACAATGATAAAGGCTCATTGACGAGCCAGGAGAGTGCTTATGTTAAAACAACTGAATCCTACAGGTGTACTGGATTTACTATCGCAACTAGAAGTTGATCTACTCGAACAATCATCCACCAGCGAGCGCTATAAATTATTTAGGAACTGTGTGCTCGCGGTTCTTAATGTGGGCAGCCACACTGACTCAAGCTCTGAAATTTACAACAAATACGAAAATTTTGATATTCGCTTATTGAGCCGCGAACGCGGGATTAAAATTGAGCTTGAAAACCCACCCGAATCAGCCTTTGTCGATGGCGAAATTATCACTGGTATTCATGAACATATCTTCTCGGTTATTCGCGATATTCTATTTATTTGTCAAAAATACGAAAAAGATTTAACTGAGCAAAAAGCCATAACTCATATGGTGTTTGACATGCTCAGGAATGCAGGTGCGCTAAGAGTCAATAGCGATCCGAGCATGATAGTTTGCTGGGGTGGCCACTCTATAAACGAAGTCGAATACAAATACACCAAGCAAGTTGGCTATGAGCTTGGGCTTCGTGGCTTAAACATTTGTACAGGTTGTGGCCCAGGTGCAATGAAAGGCCCAATGAAAGGCGCGACGATAGGCCATGCCAAACAGCGTATTACTAATAATCGTTATTTAGGTTTAACTGAACCAAGTATTATTGCCGCTGAGCCACCTAACCCAATTGTAAACGAATTAGTGATTTTGCCTGATATCGAAAAACGTTTAGAGGCGTTTATCCGTACAGCCCATGGCATTATTATTTTCCCAGGTGGCGCGGGCACCGCAGAGGAGCTGTTATATCTTTTAGGTATTTTGCTGCACCCTGAAAACGAAAAACAATCTTTACCTGTGATCTTAACTGGCCCTAGAGAGAGTGAAAATTACTTTATTGAGCTGTGTAAATTCATTGAGAAAACGCTTGGTAAAGAGGCGCTTGAGAAGTTTGAAGTGATCATCGATGACCCAGAGCGAGTTGGCAAAACACTCAAATCAAAAATGGCTGAAGTGCGTGAATACCGCAAGAGTCAAGGTGATGCATACTACTTTAACTGGACGCTAAAAATCGATAATGATTTTCAACAGCCGTTTGCACCGACTCATGCCAATATGGCGAGTTTGGATTTACACTTAGATCAGCCGACTCAGCAACTAGCCGCTAATTTACGCCGTGCGTTTTCAGGTATTGTGGCCGGTAATGTTAAAGACGAAGGTTTGCAAGCCATCAAGCAACATGGCCGATTTGTATTAAGTGGTGAGCCTGCATTAATGGCTGATATGGATAAACTACTTGCTGCTTTTGTTGAACAAGGGCGAATGAAATTACCCGGTAGTAAGTATATTCCTTGCTATGAGATAAAAGCTTAACAGGAGACTATGTGACAACCCAGTTACTTTTAATAGATGCGTTAAATCTTATTAGGCGCATCTATGCTGTTGATAGTAATCAGAGTCATCACAGTGAAGAACATATGATAAAAGCAAGCTGTGCCCGCGTGGCACATGCTTGTAAAAAGTTACGTCAGCAAACTAATGCTACTCACGCGATAGCTGTGTTTGATGGTGAAAGAAGCTGGCGTTATCACTACTATGAGGCGTACAAAAGCACTCGCTCACCGATGCCAGATACCCTAAAACAAAACTTATCGCTTTTTAAACAAGCCATTGAACAAACAGGCATTGTGGTGTTTTCACCTAACAATGATGAAGCTGACGATATAATTGCCACGCTGGCACATAAAGCCGCGACTAATAATGTACCTTCTACTATCGTTTCTACAGATAAAGGATTTTTACCATTTTTATCTGAGCAGATTGCTATTTATGATTACTTCAAAAAACAGTATCTTGAAGCCGACGACATTACACAGCGCTTTAATGTTCCAAAGCATCGACTCGCTGATTTTTGGGCTTTAGCTGGTGATAAAACCAATGACATACCCGGCGTGAAAGGTATTGGTAACAAAACTGCGCAGCAATTAGTAAATGAGTATGAGTCAATTGCAGCCGCAATCAACGACGATGAACTAAACCCTTCAGTAAAGCGCAAATTGAACGATGAGATGGATATGTTTGTTATTTCGAAAAATCTTGTGATGTTACGCACAGATATTCACTTAGGCTTTAGTTTAAAGCAGTTAAGGCTCAATTAATCGCAATCTCGTAGCGCACTTGGATATCACAGCGTATACTGCAAATTCGCGTTAATTTTAAAGAGTTACACATGTTTAAAAAGGTTTTCCAATATCTGGTGCTGGGTTTAGGTGTTTATGCACTTATCGCCACTCTTGTGATCACTTTTTATAAAGATGACCCACAAGCCATGATCTGGCAAGACCGTGAAGCTTTTAATAAACGTTACATCTCGAAACTATCTATCGATAAGCCTGAAAACTTAAACGCCGTACTTGATTACTTAGGCAGCCCAGATCTAACCTATGCTAAACGAGTCGAAGACAATGTTTGGCAAATCATTTTTTACCGCACGCAACACGTAAAATCGGATGGTATTACAACAATAGATGAGTGCACTGGCTTGCTGTTTAAAAATGGTCAATTAGTATTGTGGGGGCCAAGTGCCTATGAAAGCTATCAACAAGAAACCTAACCGCTTATGATGGAAAACGTGACGCCTCGTGACTTGGCACGCTTATTTGATAGTACGCACCAGTTGCTCAAGCTTTATTATCAAAAGCAGAAATGGTCGCAAATTTATCCTTTATTAAGCAACCTTGCTGAGCGATATTACTTAATCTACCAAGCCTGCCCAAAGGGTATGCAAGCGCAACTTAGTTTATATGTTCCTAATCATGGCTACACAACAAATTTAGTTGTTAACCAATGCGTTATTGCTTGCATTCTATGTCGTAGCCTAAATTACAGCCAAGCAATTAGTGAACAAATTATTAGCTGCTGTTTAGCTAATTACCTGTGCGTACAAACTCAAAGCAATAAGTTAGCTGCCTGTGAAAAACTAACATTACAAGATAAAAAACTTTGGCAGAATCGTCACCAGCTTGCTGCAAAATTACTGCAAAGCTCAGGTCCTCATACATTATCTATTCAGCATTTGTTAGCGCGGTTAAATAAATACAAACAAGCACTTTTAAGTGCGCCAAAAATTATGATTTATGACGGAGCAACAACACTTGTAGCTTTAGCTAACATTATCGCCATGAATACCACTTATCGTGAACCTGGTGGGCATATTAGTATACATAAAGCATTGGCTGATATTTATCTTCGTACACCTAATGAGTTTGCTCAAAATGCAATAAAGGCGCTCATTGCGCACATAGGCCCATACATTCCAGCAAGTGAAGTAAATTACGCTGAACGCATTCTTATCTATTTAACCACCGATGAGCAAGGTAGGCATATTTTAGTCGATGCTAGCCGCCCAGAAAAAGTACGCTGGCATCGCATCAAAGCTAATTTAAGCATTTTAGACAAACAAAGAACGTGTAAAGACACGCGTTTGCTTTACACCGTATGGTTTAGTGAGAACATCAATTTTACAGAACCACCACCTATAAATCAGCAACGCAGACAGCAATACTTAGCATTAATTAGTGACTTAAAAGTATCAAAAGAATACAGCTATCGTGGTTTAAATAAGCTGTTAAGTCCCTACCCTGAATTAATTACGCAACTTACAATTGCCGCTAAGCCCTATAATAAAGAGCAGCAAAGAGCCAAAGACTTGCGTCATTGTTTATCGATGGTTGGATACGACAATGCGCCGGCAATCATTCAGAAAGTATTGTTTCAACGCTTAGTAGCAACAACTACTCACCCACTGTTTCAGCATATTTCTAAACGACTTGAAAATATGGTGCGGATTATTCAAGCATTGTTTAAACACTCTGACTCAGTGCAATTTGAACACGTGAGCTTGCCATTATATGCCTACGTTTTATACCTTTGCGAATATCAAGCTACGAGCCTGTCTCGAAAAACTATATTTGAACAAGCCGAAGAGCATGTTATTAGCCCACCATTGGCCTGCCTATTTGGTGTTAATCACCTAGATCAAGCCCCATTGACTGAATATTTAAATCAGCTAATTGGTGACAACGTCTGGACTCAACATTTACTGGCTAGTGAACAACACAAAAAACAGCAACTCACCATAAATGAGAAACATTGGATAGCTATTAAATTATTTACTTATTATGTTTTTCAACCAAAAGCTTTATTTAGCAGCTGGCAAGAGCAAATCATTTTCGACAGCCTATCGGCTGCTGGTTGGGACTCAAAAGCTAATTTTTATGCATATTTGAAAAATTGCGAGTTTGCAGACAATTTTTAGAATGTGTTGTTAAAAAGTGCGAAAACGTTAAATAAATATGAACTTTAGTCTGTTTATAGTCAGTATTCACAGGATAAACTGGTAAAAAGCTGAATAAATTGCTATAAAAGCCGCTTAAATTTTCAAACACATCCACGTAAACCTTCTAACAAGTAAATCGCATGCTATTTCGCGACGAGTTTACGTGTTTATCTACTCATAAATAGGAAAAGTAAATGGCTAAACAAACCATCACAGTGATCAAAGGCGACGGCATTGGTCCTAGCATTATTGATTCAGCACTTGAGATCCTTGAAGCTGCAGGTTGCGATTTTGATTATGAATTCGTTGATGCTGGCCTTGCTGCCCTAGAAAAAACTGGTGAGTTACTTCCGCAAGAAACAATCGACACAATTGCGCGTAACAAGATCACTTTAAAAGGCCCATTAACTACACCAGTTGGTGAAGGTTTCACTTCAATCAACGTGACTTTACGTAAAAAGTTTGGCCTATATGCTAATGTTCGTCCTGTTAAATCATTTGCAGGTACACAAGCTCGTTACGACGATATCGACATCATCACTGTTCGTGAAAACACACAAGGTATGTACTCAGGTCTTGGCCAAGTTGTATCTGAAGATGGTAACGAAGCAGAAGCAATGTCAAAAATCACCCGTGAAGGTGCAGAAAAAATCGTAACTTTTGCATACGAACTAGCAGTGCGTGAAGGCCGTAAAAAAGTAACGGCTGTTCACAAAGCTAACATCCTTAAATCAACATCTGGTTTATTCTTAAAAGTTGCACGTGAAGTAGCTGAGCGTTACCCGCAAATCGAATCAACAGAAATGATTGTTGATGCAACATGTATGAAACTAGTTATGACTCCTGATGAGTTTGATGTAATCGTTACTACAAACTTATTCGGTGATATCTTATCTGACCTATGTGCTGGTCTAGTTGGTGGTCTTGGTATGGCTCCTGGCGCAAACATTGGTGAAGATGCAGCTATCTTCGAAGCTGTACACGGTAGCGCACCAGACATCGCTGGTAAAAACCTTGCAAACCCAACTTCAGTGATCTTAGCATCAATCCAAATGCTAGAGCACCTAGGTATGGCTGACACTGCAGAGCGCATCCGCAGTGCAGTTGCAGATGTTATCAAAACAGGTGACCGCACAACGCGTGACCTTGGCGGCAGCCACGGTACGACAGACTTCACTCAAGCTGTAATTGAGCGTCTATAAGAGAATAATTGTTTAGGGCTTAAGACAACCTAACCCTTAAACACTCCCTACCCAAAGCCAGTCTAAGACTGGCTTTTTTATACCCTCAATTAATTGGACATCCATAATATGTGAATACACATAAAAATAGACACCCAACTTAATAGTTCTCACTTCTCAAAATTATGACTAAACTTACATAGTTCACTCATGGAGGAGAAGAACATGGCAACCCCTCGCAGAAACTTAATTAGCGTTTCAAACACACCCTATTATCACTGTATTTCACGCTGCGTTCGTCGCGCTTTTTTGTGTGGGCATGATCCACTAACAGGCCGCTCATATGAACATAGGCGGGATTGGGTTGAAAAGAAACTACTTCAACTTGGTCGGATATTTTGTATAGATATTTGCGCCTACGCAGTAATGAGTAATCACACACATCTGGTTCTGCACATTGATATAGCAAAAGCGAAGCGTTTAAGTAATAAAGCTATTTTGATTAGGTGGCACAAGGTATTCAACAGTACATTCCTATGCCAACGCTTCTTAAATGGCGAATTACTAACACAAGCAGAGCTCTCGGCAGTTAATGACAGAGTTAATTTATATCGAGAAAGGCTAAGTAGTATTAGTTGGTTTATGCGTGTTCTAAATGAGAGCATCGCGCGAAAAGCGAATCAAGAAGATGATTGCAAAGGGCGCTTTTGGGAAGGTCGCTTTAAATCGCAAGCCTTGCTTGATGACGCAGCACTTGCAGCTTGCCTTGCTTATGTTGACTTGAACCCTGTGAGAGCAAAAGCAGCTAATTTACCAGAGCAATCAGACTACACCAGTATAAAATCACGTATTGAGTCAGCTCAAAAAGCAAAGCAACCGAAAACACTTATGCGCTTTGCAGGTAAACTACGCAAACATATGCCTAAAGGACTCCCATTTGAACTTAAAACCTATTTACAACTTATTGATTGGACTGGCCATTCTATAAGAGAAGGTAAACCTGGTGTAATCCCCCTAGATGCAGCACCTATATTAGAAAGATTAAATATCTGCTCTGATAATTGGCTTACACTTACCACTTCCTTTACCCGCTCATTTAAAAATACTGCAGGTAAAGAGCAAGCTATCACGGCTTATGCAAATAACATGAAACGAAAGCGAAGAAGCTCAATTACTACCAGCTTAGCTTTATTTGCTTAATTATAAATTAAACCTCCAGAACATAATTAATGAGCACAACCTCGTTGCAAACCTGAGGTAAGCACTCTTTACAACTAATGCTTAGCAATTTGTCCAAGAAGAAACTAAATCCATCATTTTTAGTGTTAATTTGCATTTTAGTGGGCAAATATTATTCATACCTTAATATCCACACACTCTTTTAGTTAAAGACCATATAGATTGTTAATTACGATTGAAAAATAAAACTGGGTGTCTTGTTTAGTTAAGTCGCGTATTGGCTGTAAGTAAAAGTTAAAGTGGGTGTCTTATTAAAAGAGTTTAAAAAGTGGATTTTACTAGGCTAAGTTATGCGTATCAGTGATAAGTACGCATTATCTATATGCAAAGCTCAACATTCATCACACAATCAATTTAATGCATAGTTACACCTGCAAAAACATAAAACCACACTTTAATTTGCAATAAAAACATACAAAAATGAAAATATAGAAAAATTAATGCAAAATAACACTTTTGCGGTTGACATCAGTTTCTAAAACACTTAAAAATACATCTAACATTTTTTAAACAACAGCCTTCTAGTCGGCTGTGATTTTTAGAAGAAACTAATAAACAATGAATATTAGCCGTCACCTTTTAGTCGTCAATGTACTCGTACTGGTCTTAGTTACAAGCCCAGCGGGAGTCTATTAAAAGGTGAAAGCACGCTTTTTAAAAAACCCCCGCCCTATGCGGGGGTTTTTTTATGCATTTATGCTTGCACACACAGAGGAATGAGGATGAGTACAACAGAATACAATGGATCCGAACTAGTTGTTCGGGCACTTAAAGAATTGAATGTAAAGTATATTTTTGGTTACCCTGGTGGTTCTGTACTTGATTTATACGACGCATTATTTCAGCAAGAAGATATTGAGCATATTTTAGTTCGACATGAGCAAGCCGCAACACATATGGCCGATGGCTATGCCAGAGCAACAGGTGACGTTGGTGTTGTTCTTGCCACCTCAGGTCCGGGTGCAACAAACTGTATTACCGGTATTGCAACCGCTTATATGGACTCTATTCCTATGGTGGTGCTTTCTGGGCAAGTGCCTACAGGTTTAATTGGTGACGATGCTTTCCAAGAAACAGATATTGTTGGTTGTTCTCGTCCAATCGTTAAACACAGTTACAACTGTCGCAGCGCTAAAGATATCCCTACTATTTTAGCTAAAGCATTTTACTTAGCGAGCACCGGACGCCCAGGCCCAGTTGTGGTTGAATTACCAAAGGATATGTTAAACCCTGAGCTTAAATTTCCTTTTGAGTTTCCAAAAACCACTGAACTACGTACTTATAATCCAAATACCAAAGGTCATTCAAAACAAATTCGTAAAGCTGTCACAGCAATTTTAGAAGCGAAGAAATTAGTGATCTATTCTGGTGGCGGTATTATTTTATCAAACACCTCTGAGCAACTAACGCACTTGGTTGAATCATTAAACGCACCAATCACTAACACCTTAATGGGCCTAGGCGGTATCAGCGGTACCCACCCTAACTTTATTGGCATGTTAGGAATGCATGGTAGCCTTGAGGCAAATAAAGCCATGGCGAACGCGGATGTGATCTTAGCGCTAGGTGCACGATTTGATGATCGGGTTACGAATAACGTTAAAAAATTCTGCCCAAATGCAACCATAGTACATGTTGATGTCGATCCAACTTCAATCTCTAAAACAATTAAAGCGCATATCCCGGTTGTTGGCTGCTTAAAGACCGTACTCGAACAATTACAAGCGGCTATTGATAAGAGCTCAATATCGATAGACCGTTCTGCGCAAGAAGATTGGTGGCGACAAATCATCAGCTGGCGTGAGCAAAAATGCCTTAGCTACAGCACAGATGGCGATAAAATCAAACCACAAGCAGTTATCGAGGCAATTTACAAAGCAACCAATGGCGATGCTTACATCAGCTCTGACGTAGGCCAGCATCAAATGTTTGCAGCTCAATATTATCCATTTAAACATCCTCGCCAATGGATTAATTCTGGTGGTTTAGGCACCATGGGCTTTGGTCTACCAGCGGCAATGGGTGTTAAGCTTGCCTTCCCTGATAAAGAGTCAATCTGTGTAACTGGTGATGGTTCAATCCAAATGAACATTCAAGAGCTATCAACATGCTTACAATACAATTTAGCAGTAAAGGTTGTGTCGTTGAATAACCGCTCATTAGGCATGGTACGTCAATGGCAGGATATGATGTATTCAGGACGTCACTCATCTTCTTACATGGAATCACTTCCTGATTTCGTAAAATTAGTAGAAAGCTATGGCCATGTAGGTATTCGCGTTGATCATATTGATGAACTACAGCCTGCTATTGAAAAAGCCATGTCTATAA
This sequence comes from Pseudoalteromonas sp. MEBiC 03607, assembly GCF_004792295.1. Lineage (NCBI taxonomy): Bacteria > Pseudomonadati > Pseudomonadota > Gammaproteobacteria > Alteromonadales > Pseudoalteromonadaceae > Pseudoalteromonas > Pseudoalteromonas sp. MEBiC 03607. The sequence goes on along the minus strand of NZ_SRRY01000002.1, from coordinate 86,010 downwards.
ACGACAGACTGGTATTTTTAGATATCTGTGTTGATGAAAAAGAACATGTTTACCCAATGCAAATTAAGCTAGGGGCTGTAGATGATATGTGGTTACGTAAAGGAGTAAAAGCATAATGCGCCGTATTTTATCAATCTTATTAGAAAACGAACCTGGTTCACTATCGCGCATTGTTGGCTTATTTTCACAACGCGCTTATAACATCGACAGTTTGACTGTTGGTACGACTGACGATCATTCATTATCACGAATTACCATTACCACCATGGGTGATGATCGTATTGTTGAGCAAATCACCAAGCAAGTTAATAAGCTAGTCGATGTACTAAAAATTATCGATCTAACTGAGATGGCACATATTGAGCGTGAACTGTTATTAGTTAAAGTATTCGCACAAGATGAGAATACACGTGCTGCTGTTACACGAGTTGTTGATGTATTCCAAGGGGCTATCTTAGATATGGGCCGTCATAGCTATACTCTGCAGCTTGTAGCGAGCACAGAGAAGGTTGAATCCTTCCTTGATACATTACGTCATGAAAGTGATTTGATTGAAGTAGTTCGCTCTGGCGCGGTTGGTATTGGTCGTGGTGATAAAGCGTTAAAGGCATAAGCCTTTTTCGCCACTTCGATTCAAATATAACAAATACAAAAAAAGGGCTATAAGCCCTTTTTTCAATATAAACCTAGTTACCCAATTATGGATTAACTTGGTCTTTAAGACCTTTACCCGCTTTAAAGCTTGGGATAGTTGCTGCTGCGATTTGGATTTCTGCACCAGTTTGTGGGTTACGGCCAGTACGCGCTGCACGCTCTTTTACTGAGAAAGTACCGAAACCAACTAATGCTACTGAGTTACCTTCTTTAAGAGAATTAGTAACTGCGCCAGTGAATGCATCTAGTGCACGCGTTGCTGCCGCTTTTGAGATTTCTGCATCAGTAGCAATTTTTTCAACTAATTGAGCTTTATTCATTGTTAGATTCCTATTCGTTATTATTTTGCCTTCGCAAAACCTATCTTTATGCATTTTTGAGAAGTTAGCAACAGCAAATTGCTATTTTTACGTAATTTGTTCAAAAATGACTACTATTTAACTATCAAAAACGAGGTTAGCGACGTTAATATTAATAAAGACTTAATTTAACCAACATCGCGAAGTTTTCTGGTAATTAAACGATTACTCGATTTTCTCGATAACTAAGGTTACTTCCCCGACCTCGATGCCAAACTTATCAATAGCAGTGCGGTTTATCAAGCGTGATTGTGTTACCAAGTACATCCAATCATCGAAATTTACCACTAAAGTACTATCATCATATGGAAGCTCGACAGAATATGTCCAATGGAACACACTGCCATTACTTTCACCTTCTGCTTCGCCAATAACATCTGACGCTGTACCTGTTATACTGCCATCATCATTAATGGTGATGTACCAAACACGTGTTTGCGTTTCACCGTCATCATAAACAAATTGCTCGTCAATCACGCCTTTGTTGCCATCCCAGCTTGCTTGCATGTCGACTACCAGCTTACGAGTTAATTCGCCTTTGTGGTCCTGTACTACCCCATAGGCTTTTAGCTCACCACTAAAAAACTGCTTAAAGTTAAATTCAGGTTCTGTACCTCGATAATAATCAACATCGGGCGCAGAGCAGCTGGTAATTAACATTACCATAGCTAAAATAAGAATTGCTTTGAGTTTAATCATGTTTCCCTCCAATAAGCTGTTTGCGTAGTGATGGCTCAGAAGTCTCTGCGCTTAGCCAGATTGCTAAAAAGTTATCGGCAAACTTGTCATCATTTATCTGTCCAAGTGGCTTGCCATTAAAGTAAAAGGTCCCTATTGCCTGCTCATTTGTTTGAAACGTTAATGAATCGTTTTTAGAAATATCAGGCCATAAGTCCAACAGTTGTTTGTCGTAAGCCCCTACCATTTCATCCAAGCCTAAATGCTGCCATTGCTCGTTAGTGGCTTTAACAATGTCTTTGGCTTTAAAATCACGCAAATAGGTAAGTGTTAATTTACTAGGGTGTTGACCGAATGTGTAAGTGCCGTTGGGAGTTTCAAGTTTGGCGTTATAAACATCCCAAAATAAATACTCCATTTTAGCTTGGCCAACGGTTTTAAAACCATTTGCAGCAACATCTGCCATAAACAATGAGCACATAAATGCCGCTATAGTCATAAACTGTTTCATCGTCTTATCCTAAAAAACTAGTTATGCAATGTTACGTAAAACCATCACTAACTGATCATTTAGCGGCTAAAAAACGCTTATTATAGGTAATAATGCATACAAACATCGTTGCCCAGCCTACACCGTAATACAGCCAAAAACTCACAACAGTCAGATCTGTGCTTAATACGCCAAATCGTATACCTGCATAATAGCTAGCCGGAGCAAAGGCTAAACAAACCAACCAAGCGAAATACCAAGGAAGCTTTTGCAAAAAATGCATAGACGTATTAACGGTGAGTAATAGTGCAGCCCAAAGAAAAGCGAGCCACAGAGGCAATGGAGATACTTTATAATTAATTAGCTCAAAACCACTTGCAAGCCATTCATAGCCCAGCGCAATTGGTAGCCCACATGCTAAAAGCAGTATGTCTTGCTTGCGTTGCTCTGATAAAAAAAGCATTAAACAAATAATAAAAGAGGCGGGGATTACCGCATCGCGCTCAAGGAGTAAGGCACTAAACCATACTCCTTGAAACAACACGAAATTAATAATCGAGCGCAATGCCATCGTCAGAGTGTCCAAATCGCGGTTTACGGGCTACGAGGTGCACAGTGCTTATTGCACGAGTTCTAAATGCACCTTCACAATAGGCTAGGTAAAACAACCATAAACGATAAAAGCGCTGATCAAACTTAACTTTATCAATTTCAGGCCAGCTGGCAACAAAGCGCTCTCGCCAATCAGCCAATGTTCTTGCATAGTGAACACCAATATCTTTTACACTATGTACCACCATGTCAGTTTGCTGTTTAATTTGCTTATTCATTTCGTCTAAGCAAGGGAGACAACCACCCGGGAAGATATACTGCTGAATGAAGTCAGAGTTTTTCAGGTAATGACTATAACGTTGATCAGCAATGGTAATGGCTTGGATCAGCATTGCGCCGCTGTCTTTCAACAAAGAGTGACATTTGGCAAAAAAGCCTGGTAAATACTCATGCCCAACAGCTTCAATCATTTCAATAGACACGAGCTTGTCGTATTTGCCCTCTAAGAGACGGTAATCCTGCTTTAATAAGGTGATTTTATGCTCAAGATTTAGCTCTTTAACTTTTTCTTCAACATAGGCATATTGCTCATCTGAAATAGTTGTAGTCGTTACATGGCAGTCAAAATGCGTTGCCGCGTAAATCGCAAAGGCGCCCCACCCTGTGCCAATCTCAATAACTGAGTCACCTGGCTGTAAATCAACTTGCTCACAAATTAATGCCAGTTTGTGATCTTGGGCTTGTTCAAGAGTGGCTTGTTTTGAAGGGTACACGGCACATGAATACAACATTTCATCACTTAAAAATGCACTATAAAGGTCGTTACCTAAGTCATAATGCGCTGCGATATTTTTCTTAGAACCTTGAGCTGAATTTCGATTTCTAAAATGGTTTAAGCGATGAGCTATACCACTAAAAAAAGCGAATTTTTTCTCAAAAGCATCAAGCTCGTCTTGGTTTAGGGCAAATATTTCAATTAATTTAGTAAGGTTATCACAATCCCAGAAACCTAGAATGTAGGCTTCACCAGCGCCCACGCTTCCTGACAATGCAAACAATTTGTACATAGCTGCATCGTTAACTGTAACAGTGGCGTGTATATCACTGGATGTATCACCAAATTGTGTACGGTCATTTCCTTCAATTAAAGTAATGCGACCAATTTTGATGCTATTAAATGCACCTATTACTAATTTTTTGTATAGTTTTGCCACCCAACCTGTTGCTTGAGTCTCAGTCAAATTTGATACTTTTTCCATCACATCACCTAGTTTAATTCTCTTGTTTGCCCGAATGACCAATAAATGGCACACGTTTACAAAATAGTTTCAGCGCGTGAATATAAATACCTTTGAATATACTCAACGTCATTGCTGGAAACTGCTTGAGCACCGCACTCATCCTCTCTTTATTGAGTGGATGCTTTTGTAAACGTAGCGTTGCGTCAAACAAGAGTGTGTCGTCTTTTTTATTTTCAATATGAATCATGGTGTTATCAGGATTCATTCTGATATGCCAATAATAGTTCATATCTAAGTTCATGAAAGGTGATACGGAAAAAACCTTTTTAAAGTTCACTTTTTTTTCGAGCGGCACGACATAATAATGACGTTCATTCCACGGAGTATTACTTACTTCAGCAAGCATATGCGTGAAATTACCATCATTACTTTGGTAGAAAAAAAAGTTAACAGGACTGAAATATATTCCCATACAACGAAGTTGCCCAAGCATATACACTTTAGTAAAGGTTTGATTTACGCCTAATTCAGCTATCTTGGCGAGCGCACGTTGCTGTACTGATAGCTGCATGTTTGTCTGAAAATTAAAATAATCGCTTTGTTTAAACTTTAGAGCTTTAAAGCCTGAACAGCCCAGCCATGGGTGAATGTCATTAAGTTCTTCAGGCTGAGCTAAATCGACCCACATCATGTAAAGTGGGTATTTGAAATGATGTTTTTTAACTGCAAAACGTCGGTGTCTTACGTCACCGACATAAATGGCGCTATTCAAATTCAACCCCAAGCTGCTTTGCCACGTTGACCGCACTTCTTACACCATCTTCATGAAAGCCGTTATACCAATAAGCGCCACAGAAATAGCTATTATTTTTGCCGTCGATTAATGACTTTTGCTGCTGTGCGGCAATCGATTCTTTATTAAATACCGGATGGTGGTAGGTAAACTCGCGTAAAATTTTATCTTTATTGATACCGTCAAGGTGGTTGAGGGTTACACAAAATTGCGTGTCGCTTTGAATACCTTGCAGAATATTCATTTGATAAGTCACAACAGCCGCTTTGTCTGTGTTGTTATTCAACAAATAGTTCCAGCTAGCCCAAGCTGCCTTGCGTTTTGGCAACAACGCTGTATCAGTATGTAAAACCACTGAATTAGCAGTATAAGGAATGGCTGAAAGTACATTCTTTTCGTCTTCACTTGGGTCAAGTAATAACTTTAAAGCCTGATCAGAATGGCAAGCAAACACCACTTTGTCGAATATTTCGCTATGACCATCATCAAAATGAACGTGAACACTGTCATCTTTTCGAGATACCGAGCTGATATTGCTATTTAAACGAATTTTATCAGCGAAGCCTTGGATCATGGGTTTAATGTATTCGCGAGAGCCACCCGGAATAACATACCACTGCGGACGATTAGTGATATCCAGCAAACCGTGGTTATAAAAGAACTTAACAAAAAACTCTACGCCAACTTGTGCCATTTCTTTAATACTGGTTGACCAAATAGCAGCGCCCATCGGCAAAATATAATGGAAGCGAAAGAACTCGTTAAAGTCATGCTCATCCAAAAATTCGCCTAATGTTTGATTGGCCTTGTAGTTTTGTTGTGCATGCAATGATTTACACACTTCATTGAAGCGCACTATGTCTTTTAAGAGTTTCCAAAACTTAGGACGAAAGATATTACGCTTTTGTGCGAACAAGCTCCAAAATGTATGACCGTTATATTCAAAGCCGGTTTGTTCGTTATGCACACTAAAGCTCATTTGAGTTTTCTGACGCTCGACACCCAAACGCTTAAGTAATTTTTCAAAATATGGGTAAGTGCGGTCGTTAAATACAATAAAACCTGTGTCTACAGCGTATTCAACGCCATCAACCTTTACGTCAATGGTTGCAGTATGGCCACCTATGTAGTCGTTTTTCTCAAATACGGTTACATCGTAGTGCTTATGCAATAGGTGCGCACAGCTTAAACCCGCTATGCCAGATCCAATAACAGCCACTTTTTTCAACGTGATAATCCTTTTGCAAGCTTCAGCCAAAGTGGCGTAGGAAGCATTCTTAAAAATTTCAAAATGAAGGTAAAACGGTGCGGAAAGTGCACTTCTTTGCGCCTTTTCGCGACCCCTTTATAAATATAATTTGCCGCTTTTTCAGCACTCACCGCCATTGGCATTGGAAAGTCGTTTTTATCAGTCAGCGGCGTTTTAACAAAACCAGGGTGAACTAAAGTCACATCAACATCTTTTAAATCAACCGCTAAGCTATTAGCTAAATAACTTACACCGGCTTTAGACGCGCCATAAGCCTGGCTGCGCGGTAGCGGTAAGTAAGTCACACTAGAGCTTACAATCACCAGCTGACCACCGGGTTTTATCTTTGGCAGTAATGCCTCAAGGCAATAGCCCATACTGAGTAGATTAGTGGTGATCACACGTTCGAATAAACTGCTATCAAAATTACGAGCATCATCAATATATTCACAATTGCCTGCATTTAAAATGACACGATCGAATTGTGTATAGGCGACTGTGCTCGAACGTATATCCTGAAGGTCTGTTGCATCAAATTGGCAAGACTCAATGTTTTGATGTTGGCTCAATTTAGCAAGCTTTTCTGTGTTCCTGCCGCATGCAATCACATGCTCATTATTGTCTGCGTATAGCTTTGCTAATGACTCGCCAATACCTGAAGTTGCGCCTGTAATTAATGTTGTCATTATGCACTCGCCCTTTTATCAATAAATTTAACAGCCGAGCCAAGTACAGGGATATGCCTGTAAAGCATAGCGCCTACGTCAAAATAATCGCGATGATTAATTATTTTATCACCAGCAAACTTTAAACGGCTATGACCTGCAACCGAGATTGCTTGCCCTTTATTGAGCTTGGGATGACGGTATTGCATGGTCCAGTAGATGAACGCGGTATCATCTTTGCTCTGAGTATTTTCAGTAACATAGCTGTCTTCAATAACAAATTCACAAGATATAACGTTAGCATAGAGGTTTTTGAAATACTCACGTAGCTCCCCAAGACCATTTACCGCATGCAAGGGATCTGCAAAGTGAATATCTGGATGATAGATTTCATCCAGTAGCTGCAAATTGTCTTTATTGAGTGTTTGATAAACATCAATAAATCTATCAAGGATTGCCTTGTCCATGTCACACCTTAAATGCGTTTAGCGCTCGCTCTCGCGCGGCTTTATGATCAACAATTGCTGGCCAATAACTGCTCGACTTACCCTGTTTCGCTAAATAATCATGCGGAAAATGGATTTGCTTTGCAGGTACTTTTTCCAACTCTGGTAGATATTTACGGATAAATTCACCATCTGGATCAAATCGCTCACTTTGGGTGATTGGATTGAAAATTCGAAAATACGGCTGAGCATCACATCCCGTACTTGCAGCCCATTGCCAGCCACCGTTGTTAGAGGCAAGGTCGCCGTCTATAAGGTGCTGCATAAAAAAGCGCTCGCCTTTACGCCAATCAATTAATAAGTGCTTAGTTAAAAAGCTTGCGACCACCATGCGTAAACGATTATGCATCCAACCAGTTTGCAGTAACTGCCTCATTGCAGCATCAACTAGTGGGTAGCCTGTTTTACCTTCGCACCACGCTTTAAAGTCGCTCTCATCATCACGCCATTTCACAGCGTTGTATTTATCATTGAAGTTGTCGTATTTACTTAGGTTTGGATAAATCGCGATAAGGTGACGATAAAACTCACGCCAAATCAATTCGTTAACCCAACAAAATAAGTTACTTTTGCTGCTACGTAGTACATCAGGATGGCGCTGCTGAATGAGTGCCAATAATTGCTGAACGCTAACAATACCCAAGGCTAAATATGGGCTTAATCCCGAAGTGCCTTTAATGCTTGGGATATCACGCTGGTCTTGATAGGTTGCTAGCTTTTCTTCAATAAAGCGTGCGCAAACGTGGCTGAGGGTATCATCATCAACAGGCCATTTTTCTGAGCAGCCGTCTGAGTCTAATAACTCATTTGGCTGCCATTCAATGGCCTCGAACATCTTAGGCGGCTCAGCAAAATAAAAGTGGGTGTCTTGATAAGCTTTAAGCCATGCATTTTTAAATGGCGTGAATACTTTAAACATTTCGCCGCTTTGATTTTTGATGCTTCCCGGTGGCGCAATTACATCGCCGTCGTATGCATAAAAAGCAATATTTTTACTGTCAGCATGCTGTAAAAACGCTTTATCACGGTTTACTTCGTTAAGCTCATATTCGTTGTTAGCGTATACATTTTTTACCTGATGTTGCTCACAAAATGACGCTAATTTTTCAACGCACCCATCGTAATCAACCGCATCAATGACATGTAATTTAATACCTTTACTGGCTAAAAGCTCACCTAAAAAGCCAAGCCTACGCTTTAGTAAATCAAGCTGTATAGCTGCTACATCATGTTTTTGCCATTGCTTTTCAGTAATAAAAAAAACTGCATTCTCGCAACCATTTTCGATTGCCAGATACAGTGCATCGTTATTAAAAAGGCGCAAATCGCGCCTAAACCAAAATAAAGTGTTCATTAAATTCCGTAGCGTAGTTTTAATTCGTTCGGATAGGGGTCTAGATAAACTTGTTTCGCCAAGTATTCATTTGGGTGAACTTTTAAATGATGCTTAATTAATGTCAGTGGAACATAAAGTGGTACGAGACCTTTACGGTATTCGTCGATTGCATCTCTTAGTTCTTGCTTTTCTATTTTAGAAAGTGACTTTTTGAAATAACCCTGTAAATGCATCAAGGTATTTGCATTATTTTTGCGAGAAGCTGGTTTTTTGAGGGCTGTCATTAACCCTAGAATATATTCATCTGCCAAGGCTTGGATATCTTCACCATCAAAGGTGCCCAGTAAATTCCCTAAACTACGGTAAGCTTCGTAATTATGTGCCATCAATAAATACTTATATTGAGCATGGAACTGGGTCAATCTATGAACTGTGAGTGGCTGCTCACATAGTGTTTGCCAATGCTTGTAGGTATAAACGCGCATAACAAAGTTTTCGCGAAGATGCATATCGTTTAAACGGCCGTTTTCTTCACAAGGCAACAATGGATTGTGTGCCATTATTTGCTCTGCAAAAAAGCCGACACCTTCTGAGGTGTTACCTGTACCCGCTTCGTTGTAGATTTTAATACGTTCCATACCGCAACTAGGGCTTTTGGCACAAAACACAAAGCCGCTTAACTCAGCGGTTTGCTCTGTTGCCACTCGTTTACCATATTCTGTTAGTTTAGGGCCAACATCGCCAGTACCATCAGGACGGCACACTTTAATGGTGTCGCCAACTCGCACTTGGCGAATCGTTGGTCTAGGGATTGGCAACCCTACCGCTACTTCAGGGCAAAACTTTTTATACTCAACATGGTTAGCCAACTCATCCATGCAAAAATTAGATTTTTTGTGTCCACTGTCAAAGCGAACTTTGTCGCCTGCTAAACAGGCGCTTAAACCAATTTTAATTGTCGATTGCTGCATATAAACTCTACTAATAGATTAGATTACCAATTGGATTTAGTAATTTACTAATACCTTTATTGAAGTGTAGGGCACTACTAACAACTGTAAAGCACAAGCACCCTTCAATTGTTTTTGGCGTGTGATTGTGGCGACCATCTAACATCATAAAGTCACCTGGTACATAGTGTCCGTCTTCATCACTAAACTCACCATCTAATAATAAAGTTAGCTCAAAACCCGTATGTGTGTGCTCAGGTATTTCACCACCCGCATCAATGTGCAATAGACTTGCTCGTAATGGGCCGTCGTCTAAATCAATGCGAGAGCGGGCAAGTTTACCTATTTGCATAAAGTTACTGTGGCCAATACGCGTAAGTGCTCTAGGTAATGTGTAGGTTTTATCTTTAACATCAACCGATACCTGTGCTTGCTCGTATACCTCATCAATTGACTCGTCAGCTATGATGGCATCAAAAAGAGTTTTATCGAACATATCATCCATATCATTAGCAGATTCGATAAATATGTCGTCAGCATTTTTTGCCTCAAGCGCGGCTAACTCTTTTTGGCACACAGGACACATTTCAACATGAATAGCGACTGCAACACTCAAAGTGGCAGGTAAATTACCTTCACTGAACTTGGCAAGTAATTCGTTGCTAGGATGGTGCTTAATCATGGTGATCTCCCATTTCATTGCGTAACTTCTGCAAGGCTAAGCGAAGACGTGACTTCACTGTGCCTACGGGAATATTTAAATGTTCAGCAAGTTGCTCTTGCGACATATCTTGAAAGTAAACGCCACGCACGACTTCACGTTGTGCAAGTGGTAGTTTATCAAGGTATTGTTTAATTTGTTTATCTTCTAAGTGATCACTAAATTCGTGTTGACCCGGCTGGGCTTCATCAATTAGAGGCCAAATATCTTCACTGATACACTCTTCTTTACTGCTCTTCATTTTTCTGAGCATGTCGAAAGACGCGTTACGCATCACGGTATAAACCCATGTCGTCGCCGCCCCTTTCTCTTTATGGTAAAGATGTGCTTTACGCCAAACTGAGGTTAACGTTTCTTGAACTAATTCCATTGCTTGTGCTTCAGAGCCGAACTGCTTTATCCCAAAACGTTTAATTTTTGGTGAGAAATATTGGAAAAGTATTGCAAACGCACGTTTATCACGGTGCGTAGCAACAGCAAATAATGCATCAGCAAGCTCTTTGCTTGGTGTATCTGGCATGGCAGAGTATTGACCTGTGTTAGGTTTACAACCTGTTTGAAGTTGTTGACTTACCATCTTTATGTCATCCAATTATTGTCGTTTGTAGTAATACGCCAAAAAGTTGATGTTAGATCACATTAATCAGTAAATTCGTTGTTAATTAGAGTATGGAGGAAACTTAGCAAGTTTTCAAAGCTAGATTTATAAGCAAGTTGTTGTTTTTTAACTAACGATATAGGCAGGATCTCTAGCCAACGAGCAGCGACCCAAGCAAGGTTATCAAATTGTGGAGTTTTATATAGACCCGCTAAGTCAGGCTGATTTGCAAACACAGCACGAAGTGTGTCACTTAGTAAGGTGTTTTCGTCATTAATTGGCGTGCTTACATACCACGAAGGTGACGTAGTTATTTCGATGTCAGCATGGCGTAGCTGCTGCTTGTCCTGACTAGCGTTGTGAATAGAAACCGCATGTTCAGCATAAACATCAATTAATAGTTGGCCATTATCATCTTGATTGAAATCGGTTATTTGCATTAAACAACCTATCTCGGGCAAGTTAAGGTCTGTGTCGTGTTGGTAAGTGCAAAGCACAAAACCTGTATTATCTTGCACAGCTTCTTTGACCATTGTTAAATAACGTTGCTCAAAGATTCTTAGCTTGGTGAACCCTTCAGGTAAAATAAAAACCGGTAAAGGAAAAATCGCACGCTTCATAAAGTCTACTATTCTAAAACCACATGCCTTTAATTACGTGCGCTTTCTATCCGCCGATCAATATTTCATGAAATCTTAATATCTACTTGTACTTTAGAAGTTGAACCATTGCGCAACGTTACGAAATAATTCGATTGATGCATATGCACTGAGTAAACTCAAAACCGGTGCAACCATAAGTAAAAATAAGCTGATTTCACTACTCATTGTCTTGTTTCCTTACTGCTTGTTTGTTGCTTTAGGAGCTTGAGCAACTTTTAACTCTTCTTCTTTCGAAGCAATTGCATCTTCACTCATGTAAGTATCTAGTAACTTTTGAGCATCAAACTCAATGCTGTTCATTACGCTTTGTTTCAATTCGTTACTTGCTTGTTGAACATAGCTTTTAACAGATTGTGTAATTGTGTTGCTGATATCTAATTCAAAGTCAGTAGCGCTTGCTTGAGTTGACGCAAATACAAGTAACGCAGCAGTAGTTAATTTAAGTGAGTTATTCATAGTGGTATTCCTTGTCTCTTTAAGTAATTAGTCGTAATTACTTAATCAAAGGTTGTGCCACCCTGAAAATATTTTTTAATTTCATGATTTTTAACGATTTAAAAATAAATTAAATTTTCAACCGCATTCAGAGTTGGTTAATAAAACCAACAAATTTAAATGTTTTGACCAACATTTAGTGAAAAAATAAGCATTGCCAACTTCAGCGTACACTTGTACACTGAAACTGTTTTAATCACTCATTTTTAGTAGATAGATATGACAGAACAACTCCCCTACTCACGCCAAGAAGAACAACTTAACGTGCTTACTCACGGCATGGGAGTCCTGTTTGCGGTATATGTACTGTGGGACTTAGTTTCACAATCTAAAGCTGTGTCAGCTACGGTAAGTGCCATCGTATATGGCTCAAGCCTACTAGTATTATTTTTAGCTTCTACTTTGTATCACGCAAGCACCAAGGAGCGTATACGGGCCATTTATAAAAAATGTGACCACTGTGCTATTTACTTGCTTATTGCGGGTACTTACACGCCTTATTTGGTTATTTCGTTATCAGGGGCATGGTCAATTGCAGCTTTGGTGTTTATTTGGTCTTTAGCACTTGGCGGCGTTGCGTATAAATTACTAGTCAAAAACACCAATAAAAAGGTCTCACTCGCTACCTATTTATTAATGGGTTGGTTTGCATTAGCGCTTGTTTACCCACTTTATTTAAACCTTGATTTAAGCGCTTTATGGTGGCTGCTAGCAGGTGGGATTGCTTACAGTTTAGGCACTGTGTTTTACAGTGCTAAAACTCGCCATTACAGCCATGCAATTTGGCATGTATTTGTGCTGGTTGGCTGTGTTTGCCACTACTTATCAATTAGTTTGTATGTTTATTAGTGCCACTGATGCAAGCGCATATTAATTTTGGCCTTGTTAAAGGTAACGCCTTCACTGAGTAGTTTTTGTCGTTGCTCAAGATGTTTATTGCTACCCTCTGGAAACGATATTTTGCCCTGGCTATTTACTACTCGATGCCACGGAATACGTGAACCTTCAGGCATCACTTTCAATAACCGCCCTACTAACCTTGCGTTATTAGGATAACCTGCAAGCTTTGCAACTTGCCCATAACTGGCTACTTTTCCCGCTGGAATGGCGCAAATAATGGTATAAATTAAATCTTCTTTAGTTGCCTGCTGCACGACTAGACTCCAAATACTGTTTGCTGACTTCGCTAAAATCTTGCCAAATTGCTCTCGCAACAGGACCATGATGGACAGAGTGCTGCCTAAAAACGCGTATTTCAGCGCCAAACTGGTGTTCACGGTCAGTAATTTTTATTTGCTGCAACAAACCGGCTTCAATCTCAGCTTGGCAATGTTGCAAACTAATCATCGCCCAACCCGCACCAGACAGTAAAAACGACTTTACACTGGTTATATCGTCAATTTTCATTAATGCAGAGCCCAATGTATAAGACAACCTATCACTATCGAAACTCAAGTCACTCTCAAACATAGCCAAGCATGGGTAATTTTGAATATCAGCAAAGCTAATTTTACTAGGTACCACATTAGGTGCGCTGACTATACCGATATCAAATTTACCTATAGGCAAACTTTCAAGATCCCCTGTTGCATGGAACAGGTCAAACCAAGGCCCAATCCCTAAGTCCGCTTGATGACTGTTTACTTGTTCAAGGGATACAAAGCGTTTACCTGAAGAAATACTAAACTCAGTACTAGCAAAACGTTGGAAGGTTTCACTTATGACTTGATTGTAACTAGGTTGGTGGCAAAGTTGCTCGTAGCAAATTTTATAATTAGCTTCATTTCCTAGCGCCAACTCTTTAGCAAGCGAGCTCAGTTCACTGTTTGCGTTAAGTAACTGACGTGCCTCACGATAAAAAATACGGCCTTTTTCAGTAAGATGTAAGCGATACTGGCTACGGTCTAAAAGCTCAAACCCCAGCTCAGATTCGAGTTTTTTTATCGCCAGTGTTAGTGCAGGTTGGGTTTTATGAAGTTTTATAGCGGCTTGGCTCAAACTAGCACTCTGTACAATTGCATCTAAAATAACGAGTTGATTTAGGTTCATGATATAAAAACCACTATATAAATAAAATTAATGATGTTTCTAAAATTTAATAATTTTTATTTTATATGTTTGCAGCGTATCCTGCAGCTAATTTATGCATCATATCTATGGAGAAGACAATGAAATTGGCATTCGTTGCGATAACTACGAGCCTAATTTTGATGCTTGCGGCATGTTCTGAGCAGGCATCTAATACTGAGGTTGAGCCAGTTGTGCGCCCGGTAAAATTATTCACTATAAGTAATCTTTCAGATGAAACTATACGTAGTTTTCCAGCTGAAGTTGTTGCTAACCAAGGTTCATATCTCGCCTTTAGAGTGAATGGTGAGTTACTTGAGTTCCCAGCGCTTGCCGGTCAGCATGTTGAAAAAGGACAACTGCTTGCCAAACTCGACCCTGAAGACTTTCAACTACAATATGATGAGCGCAAAGCGCGCTTTGAACTCGCAGAGTCTCAACTTGAACGTGTACAAAAGCTTTTTGACCGTTCAATCGCCAGTCAATCTGAGTTAGACCAAGCCCTTGCTAACAAGCAAGTAGCAGAATCAGCATTAAAGATAGCTAAAACGAATTTAGATAACAGTGAACTACGTGCCCCGTTTGCAGGCACTGTAGCAAAGGTGTTTGTTAAAAACTTTGAGAACATTCAAGCCAAGCAGAATATTTTACGACTTGAAACCCGTGATTTAATGGATGTTGTTATTCAAGTCCCAGAAAAACTCATTGCACGCATCGATAAAGATGTTGAATATCAACCTGATGTTGTCTTTGATGGCTATCCTAACAAATCTTATAAACTGTCTGTGAAAGAATTTGATACTCAAGCAGATCCAATCACCCTAACCTATAAAGTGGTATTTTCTTTACCGGTTCCTAAAGATTTTAATCTACTTGAAGGTATGACTGGCCGCGTTGATATTGATTTAAGCAAGATCACCAACTCACAATCCCCCTATACATTATTACCTGTAGAAGCTGTTTTCTCTGAGCCAACCGAGCCTGAAAGTAACAATAGTTATGTATGGATTTATGACGAAGAAAGTGGCCTTGTCCATAAGCAAGCTGTAGAAGTAGGACAGCTACATCGTGATAGTATTGAAGTATTATCGGGTATCAAAGCAGGACAAAAAATAGTCGCTGCAGGGGTTAACTTTTTAGAAGAAGGCATGAAAGTTCGTCCTTGGCAAAAAGAGCGAGGCTTATAATGAGCTTTGCTGCACTTGCTATCGAAAGGAAAGTGGTAAGTTGGATGTTTGCGCTGTTTTTGCTTATTGGCGGAACAGTGGCTTACTTTGGCTTAGGACAACTTGAAGACCCTGAATTCACCTTAAAAAAAGCCATGGTGATCACCCTGTATCCAGGTGCGTCGCCACAACAGGTTGAAGAAGAAGTTACCTTTCCCATAGAGAATGCGATTCAACAACTGCCGTATGTTGATTACGTAACCAGTATTTCATCACCGGGTAAATCGCAAATTACCGTCGAGATGAAAAGCAATTATCGTAAACAAGACTTACGCCAAATATGGGACGAACTGCGTCGTAAAATCAACGACCAAGCAGCCTCAATGCCATCTGGGGTTTATCCGAGTAAAATTATGGATGACTTTGGTGATGTATACGGTGTGATGTACGCGGTAACTGGCGATGGTTACTCTTACGATGAACTGAAAGATTACGTTGATTATTTAAAACGTGAGCTTGTGTTGGTTGATGGCGTTAGTAAAGTAACTGTTGGTGGCGAGCAACAAGCACAGGTTATGGTTGAAATTTCAACCCGTAAACTTGCCCAGCTAGGTATTTCACCCAACCGCATTTATCAACTTTTACAAACTCAAAATAGTGTGTCGAACGCAGGTAAGGTGCGCGTCGGCGATGAGTCAATTCGCTTACACCCAACTGGTGAATTTAAAGACGTTAAAGAGCTTGAAAATCTTCTTATTTCAAAGCCAGGTGAAAATGAACTTATTTATTTAGGTGATGTTGCTAAGGTATTTCGTGAATACGCTGAAGTACCAAACAATATTATTCGCTATAACCAACAGCAAGCATTACTGGTAGGTGTGTCATTTAGCACAGGCGTAAACGTCGTTGATGTAGGGGCAAATATTGATGCCCATCTAGCGTCACTCGAATACCAGCGACCGCATGGTATGGAAATCAACAGCGTTTATAACCAGCCAGCCGAAGTTGAGAAGTCAGTAAGTGGCTTTATTATCAGCCTGCTTGAAGCGGTTGCCATTGTTATTATTGTACTTTTAGTCTTTATGGGCTTTAAAAGTGGCGTATTGATTGGTGTAATACTTCTGCTTACCGTATTAGGCACCTTTATTTTCATGAAGTTGTTTGCCATAGATTTACAACGTATCTCATTAGGCGCCCTGATTATTGCCTTAGGTATGCTGGTTGATAATGCCATTGTTGTAACCGAAGGTATATTGATAAACCTCAAGCGCGGACAAACAAAACTGCAAGCTGCAACTAACATAGTTGATCAAACCAAGTGGCCGTTACTCGGTGCGACGGTTATCGCTATTACGGCATTTGCGCCAATTGGTTTGAGTTCAGATGCCAGTGGTGAATTTGCTGGCAGCTTGTTCTGGGTGTTGTTTATTTCATTATTATTAAGCTGGATCACAGCTATCACCCTGACGCCATTTTTTGCTGATTTAATGTTTAAACAAGCAACTGAAAAACAGCCACATCATGATGAAGACCCTTATCAAGGTGTTATTTTTAATGTCTATAAAGGCGTGTTACATGCGGCAATGCGTTATCGTAAAACCACATTGTTACTAATGGTTATCATGCTTGTGAGTGCTGTGTTTGGTTTTAAATTTATCAAGCAGTCGTTTTTCCCTGCATCAAATACACCAATGTTTTATGTTGATTATTGGCATACACAAGGTGCTGATATTCATACCACAATGGATGGCGTCGCAAAACTTGAAAAATTCTTACAAGCAGACCCTCTTGTAGAAGAAGTAACCACAACGGTTGGCCAAGGTGCGCCTCGCTTTATGCTGACTTACGCACCTGAAAAATCATACCCAGCTTATGGGCAATTGATTATTCGTGTAAAAGACCGTGAAGCCGTCACCACTATGATCAAAAAAGTACGTGATTACCAACACGAGCATGTACTTGATGCTCAGCTTAAAGTTAAACGTATGGAAATTGGCCCATCAACTGATGCAAAAATCGAAGCGCGTTTTTCTGGTGCTGATCCCGTGGTACTTCGCCAGTTAGCAAAAGAGGCAAAAGACATTCTGCATCAAGATGCAGGAGCATTTAACATTCGTGACGATTGGCGAGCACGCTCTAAGTTAATCCGTCCTCAGTTTAACGAGCAAAAAGCCCGTCGTTTAGGGATTGCCAAATCTGACCTCGATCAGCTGCTGTTAACCAGCTTATCAGGTAAGCAAGTGGGTGTTTATAAAGATGGCACGCAAATGCTGCCCATTATTGCCCGCTCGCCTGCAGAAGAGCGCTTAAACGTTGAAAGCCTGCGTGACTTACAAATATACAGCCCTGTGTTAGGTGTGTTTGTACCCGTTACACAAGTGGTTGATGACTTTGTGGTTGAGTGGGAAGACAGCTTGATCATGCGACGTGACCGTAAGCGTACCATCACAGTGATGGCCGACCACGATGTTATTGGTGATGAAACACCAGCAAAGCTCTTTGCACGTGTTCGCAAAGATATAGAAGCCATTAAACTTCCGAATGGCTATGAACTGCAATGGGGCGGCGAGTTTGAGTCGTCAAGCAAAGCACAAAAAGCCATTTTCGGTTCATTGCCACTTGGTTATTTAGCCATGTTCGCAATCACAGTACTGCTGTTTAACTCTGTTAAGCAACCATTAGTAATATGGGCGACGGTGCCGTTAGCAATCATTGGTGTATCGGCAGGTTTATTACTAATGAATGCAGCATTTAGCTTTATGGCACTGCTTGGCTTACTTAGTTTAAGCGGCATGCTCATCAAAAACGGCATTGTGTTAGTTGACCAAATTAACCTTGAACTCGATAGCGGGAAAGACCCTTATAAAGCGGTATTCGATTCTGGTGTAAGTCGTGTGCGTCCTGTAGCGATGGCCGCAATTACTACTATTTTAGGCATGATCCCACTGCTATTTGACGTGTTCTTCCAGTCAATGGCGGTAACCATTATGTTTGGCCTTGGTTTTGCCACAGTGCTGACCCTGATTGTTGTGCCTGTGCTTTATACCATGCTGTTTAAGATCAAAGTACCTAAACAGCGTCACGCTAATTAATACAGATTGACTCTCAACCAAAAGCCCTAACAGCAAACTGTTAGGGCTTTTTCTTTATTAGAATAACTGGTAACTAAAACCGCCACAGCATAAAAAGCTATTCAAACACTACAATTTTAAAAGCTCAAGCTTACTTTTTCAGGCTTAATGTACCTGTGCGTTTGGTGCCGCTACGTTTCGTTTGATTTGGTTTTGCTGAGTGCGAAATGCCAGCCTTTGATCTTGATTGACCTTGTTTGGCATCATTGCGTGCTTTTTTCACGTATTTAGAAAAATCGCGCTTTTTTTCTTCTTCATTACGTGGTTTTTGCTTGCCGCGGGCTTGGGTTGGCTGTTTATTTTCATCAATTGAGCGCTCTTCTGTTTTACCTGAGTCGGCAATTGAGTTATTGATCTCTGCCATTTCTTGCTCAGTTAAATGACGCCACTGCCCTACTTTTAAACCTTTTAGGGTAACGTTCATGATACGTGTGCGTTTAAGAGTCACCACTTCATAACCTAAATATTCACACATGCGGCGAATTTGGCGGTTTAAGCCTTGTGTTAACACAATGGTAAATTGCTGTGGGCCAGTTTGTTTTACCTTACACTTTTTAGTAACAGTATCAAGAATAGGAATACCGTTTGCCATCTTGTTAACAAACTGGCGGTTTAGCGGTTTATCAACTGTCACTACGTATTCTTTTTCATGATTATTACCAGCACGCAGGATTTTATTAACGATGTCGCCTTCGTTGGTTAAAAAAATCAAGCCTTCTGAAGGCCTATCTAAGCGTCCGATTGGGAAAATACGCTCTGGGTAGTTAACCGCTTTAACAATGTTACTTTGAATTTTTCGCTCAGTTGTACAAGTAATACCAACAGCTTTGTTATAGGCGATATAAACTCGTTTAGGTTTTGCTTTTAATGGCTGACCATCAATCAGAACGTCATCATCATTGCTGACTTTTACGCCCATTTCAGGCAAGTTGCCGTTAACAGTTACACGACCTTCTTCAATATATTTATCTGCCTCACGGCGTGAACAAAAACCTGTTTCACTGATAAATTTATTTAATCGCTTTAACTCTGTCATGGCATACTTCTGTCTGGATTTTAAAGCCGCTAGTTTATACCAGAAGCCTTTGCCAAGCTAGGTAGAATCTAGGCTCTTTCGCAGCACTTTTAGTGCAGCGCTGCATTTTTAGGCTTTTCACTCAATAAACTATGCAGGGTATCAAAATCGAACGCGTACTCGCTACTTTTAGTGTTTTGCAGTAAAAAGGTTTCAAAGGGGATAACCGACCAGTCTTTAATATTTCTAAGCCAGCCATAACTTTTTATATTGTGCTGTGTAATGACCCCAAGTTGAAACTTAATCGCATTATGGTTTTGCCAATAAGGATTACCATTTTTATGATCGACTAAGCTTATTAATGCCCACGCCCCCATCATAAAATGCCCGCCAACACTGGCCGTGAGTTTTTGCTGTTCAATCAAGTCTAAATTTTCATCAAGCCAATCTATACCACCAATAAAATAGGCTTTCTCTGCTTTTTCTTTTACTGCTTCAAGTGCACCTTGTGCCATTAAATCAGAAGCGCACCAAATTACATTAGTATCTGGATATCGTTGTAATAAACGACTTACTTTATGCACTGCCTCTTGCTTGCTCCAGTTGGCATAAACAACTTGCTCAAGCTCGACATCTTGTTTACGTAAGTAATGAACAAGGCCATCACTGCGGGTATCTGATTCGGAGCCATAATGACCATTAATCGCAACAAAATGCGGCGTTTGCTTTGCTGCTATTGCCTCATTAAGCAAAGCTTTGCCAAGTTGCTCTCCCGCTTTAAAGTTATCGTGAAAAACCTCTCCTAACCAGTATTTAAAGCGCTGGCGAGGCTTACCAACTTCATCTCGCTCAACGCCGACAATGGTTTCTTCCAGTGTTATAAAGTTAACTTTGTGCTGCTCAAGTAGAGTCATTGACTGCTCAGCACCACCTGGGTAATTGATCAAGATAGCGTAATCTGGCTTGGGGTTATATTGTAGGTACTGTTTTAATTCAGCTAATTGAATATGACGATTACCGCCGCCGTAAATGGTCGTGAGATTGACATTATTTTGCTCGGCAGCCACGTGCATGATATCACTCACTTTTTGCCAAAATATGTCGGTTTTAACTGATGGATTAACGAGCAACACAGAAAACTGATCGCCTGCATAAAGTGGTGAACAGCAAAGCAATGTTAAAACTAACCAGCAAGTCCGCATAACCACTCCGTTTTGTTTTCTTTTATTGTAGTATACGAGACATTATCTCGACAATTTTCGCCAGATTAATTCACACGGACCATGTTTAAAGTACTGGCTATAGACTTTACAAAATACCAATTGAAAAACAAGCACACCCGCAATAACCAACCAATAATCTATTCGATCGAAATTAAGTGCAGCGCTTGAGAATGCAACTTTAAAAAACAGTATAAATATTACTGTTTGCATCAGATATAAAGTCAATGACATGCGTCCAGCCTGCTGTAGCAGTAACCATTTACTGGATTTATTTTTAACTATTTTTACAATGATATGGCAATAGCAAATGGCCATAGCTAAAGCTGCTAGCCAATTTATAGGCTCGACAATCGCGTACATAAATACACTACTGTTAGGGTCTATCATCAACCTTACGACTGTTAAACCAATAGCCGCTGGAACAATCATGTTAAGCTGAGCTTTCGTTAAGCCGTCAACAAAAACCCCTTGTTTATATAGATAAACGCCCATTAGCATTAGCCCTGCGGCCATCCATATTGTGATCAGCGGCACTGCAATAAGCATCACAGTAAACATTAATACGTTACTGACAAATCCAGCAAAGTAGGAAGAATAAGCCGCATCATAAGCCATCAAAAACGCGTCTGAGCTTCGCGTTAAAGGCGTTAATTCAGGTTCGACAAAGGCAAGTAAAAATGAAATAAAAGCACCGAGAAGTAAAAACAACATGCCCATACGCAGTATTTTTTCGTTATCTTGCTGGCTAAATTTAAGGGTTAACCAACCAGCACAGGCATAAATAAACAAAATATCGCCGGCCCAAAGCAAAAAGCCGTGAGCAAGGCCAATATAAGCAAGCACTTTTAAGCGATTATGTTGTTTATCTATACTTTGCCAAAGCTGCCATTGTATAACCAATGAGGCACCAAATAATAGGCAAAAAAGGCTTCTAAAACGACCATCAATAAATAACACATTAATGATGTTTATGACGGTATCAGAAAGTGGTGGCGATGAGCTTGGAGTATAATCATACTCAAACATAGCAAAGGTATAGATGTTCATAAACATCAAACCTAGCACCGCAATACCCCGTAAAACATCCATATTTATATTGCGCATAGTTCCCTTATAAGTTTTGTCTACAGCTATCGCTCCAATTTACCGCATTTTCGTATATTTTGGGAAGCTCCCCACTCTCAATATTTAAATAGGCAACTGCTTGCTCCAGTGCCCACCAGCTTCCTGTTTCGTATGCTTTAACAGTTTCGAGAATGTAATAGAGAATATTCTTTTCTTGCATTAATGCTGCATGTATTTCGTCAGGAAACGGCAATCTATCCAACAGCTTTTCCATCGGCTGATCTAATATTGCATCGAGTAATGAAAACAGCCCCGTTAAAAATGCCTCTCCGGTTTGTTGTTTTGCGACACGCTGCGCTATTAATTCACAAAAACGCGCTCTGACAACACAAAGCCGAGTAAGCTCGGCTGGTTTTGATTGGGCGCTATGGGCGGTGATGATCAAACTAACAAACTTTTTCAGTCGTTCATGACCTAGGTACACAAGCGCTTGCTTTAATGAACCTATTTTACTTTTTATTGGAAATACACCACTGTTTATCAAGCGTAATAGCTTATACGCAAGTGCAGTATCTAATGAAAACAGTCCCGCGATTTCGCTAATATTAGGATCAGGGCGCATTACTTCAGCATAAATCGACAAAACTAATGCATAGTTGTAATCGATATCGCGATGTTGGATCATTTTTGGTTTTGCAAAAAAGTAACCTTGGAAAAAATCGAAACCCATTTTGTAGGCTTTCTCATAATCATCGGCAGTTTCAAGCTTTTCTGCTAATAGTTTTATTTTTTTATGCTTTTTCAGCTTCTGTAAAACAGGGGCAATGTCCTCAAAGGGGGTTTGCTTCACATCGAACTTAATCAAGCGAATTAACTTTAAAAAGCGGTCCCATTCAGGTTGGTATACGAAATCATCAAGAGCAAGTTTGTAGTTATTATGGAAAAGCTCCCGACAAAATTCATAGTTTTCATCTGTTGGCTCCATCGTTTCGAGAAGCTCAATAACCACGTCTTGAGTTGGCAAAAACGCGCATAGGTCCAGTTTCAACGATTCTGGACCTATGTTAATTAACGCCTTTTTGCCCGACGTAATATGGCGAGTGCCTAGATTGAGCTGGTTTTCCATAATCAGACGCGCAGTAGCTGTGCTCTCTGAAACATCCGGGAAACTGTTTTTTAAACTATCTCTAAATAGTAGCTCATAGGCGACAACTTGTTGACGACGATTAAAGACCGCTTGCCTAGCAACAAATACAGCCACTTTACCTACTTTTGAATTTTTATATCACACTAAGTAATTAATAGCTGAAATAGACAAAAAAGTCACTTAATTACCATGAATCACGCAATATTTATTGATATAAGCCTGATAAATAGCCATCTGCAACAGATCCCCATGTAAAACGAGCATTTTTAGCTTGTTCACATATCGAGCGCCATTGCTCAGGTTGCGACTTTTTAAGGTCTAGCGCATCACTAAAACCAGTAATAAGTTCGTAGCTTTGAGAGGCTAAACTCTCACCTCTAAAACTAAAACCACTGACATTATGCTCGACCGTATCCTGTAAACCGCCAACACCATGAACTAAGCATGGCTGTCCAGCGCGCATTGCTAACATTTGACTTATTCCACATGGCTCAAATGAGCTTGGCATTAAGAATAAATCACCCAAGTGATACATATATTCACCAACCAAGTGTGCATAGCCTTTTAAAAATAGCAGATTCTCTTGGCGTGCCATGACAGTTGTCATGATTTGCTCAAGTTCAGCATCACCAGAGCCAAGAATTATCATGTAGCCATCATGTTGCTTTAAGCGTTGACATAACTCATCTAAAACCAATGCTTTTTCATAAGGTTGACGCAGTAAAAGTGCCTTTTGATCTGTTAATCGACCAACACTCGTAACAAGCGGACCCGCAAAAGGTTTTGTTTTGAACTGTAATAAACGTTGGTGAGCAAGATAATAACTTGAATCCAAGATGGGGCTCTTCGCCATCCATTGAAATAGTGCCGACTCTGCATGATGGTAAAGTGTTGCAAGGCTGATATCTTTGAGTTCCATTCCTGGATATTCACAACCATTTAGGATCCCTACCACACGACCTTCACGATAGGCTGCCTGCAAATCAGCTTCTAGTCCTTCTCCACCAAAAAAACCATTTGCAGCATCACTCGGACGCAATACTTCTTGACAGTAGGTCGGTGAAACAAGGTGCACTTTATCAACTAAATTAATCGCTGCTCGCATCGGATTAAAACAATCGTGATAACGCGGATCGCACAATTTCTCGCCGTTATAATTTAAGCCCGGAAACCATGCTTCTAAACTTGAGCTATCGCCTTTAAATGGGCGAATACCCTGCAATGCCAAATTATGAACGGTATAAGCTAAAAATAACTTAGATAATGTACGGTAACGACCGTCATTTTTTAGTAATAATGCCACACAGGCGCTATGCCAGTCATGCAAATGCATTACATCAGGGGTTCGGATAATTCCTTGTAGTAAGGCTTCACACACCGCCGCATTAAACAATGCAAACTTACTCGCATCGGTTGCAAAGGGCCTGCCAGGTTCATCATTACAATACACGGCACCATTATGGCGACTGAATTCCCAATGAGAAATAATCAGTTGCGTAACACCGTGTTCACTATTGGCAAGTTTCCACACGTCTAGTTGCTGCATATGCCCTGCAAATGGAACATGTACAACACCGATATGATGACGTTCAAGATAATGAAATCCGTAATCAGGGATCACAACATCAACAGTAAGGCCTTTATCAACTAACGCTTTAGGACAGTCCCTAACAACATCCGCTACACCACCGACTTTAGCATTCGGTAATGCGTCATTCTCTGCAGCCACCATCAACACATGCATGATTAGCAGTACTCCATAACATTAATTCTTACTATGAAACAAGGAGTAGCAATTGCTACTCCTTACTACACTATGACTTTACCATTAAACAAAGTATTTATTACTTTGCTTTTGTTGCCTTTGCTTTTTTCTCAAGCTCATTCAACATGTCTCGGGTAACAAGTACGATACCCTTTTTCGACACTCTAAAGCCATTTTCTTTATCAGCTTCATTATCAAAACCAATTTCAAGGCCAGCAGGGATCTCACAGTTACGGTCTATAATAGCACGCCTAATGCGGCAATTACGGTTAATTTTAACCCCAGGTAAGATCACTGACTCTTCGATTTCACAATATGAATGAACATATACATTCGAAAACAGCAGTGATTTTCTAACCATTGAACCAGAGATAATACAGCCACCCGATACCGTTGAATCCACAGCCATACCACGTCTATCATCATCATTAAAAATGAATTTAGCAGGTGGTAATTGCTCTTGATATGTCCAAATCGGCCATTTAGGATCGTATAAATCAAGCTGAGGCTCTGGCATAACAAGCTCCATATTGGCTTCCCAAAACGAATCCAGGGTACCTACATCACGCCAGTACGGCTGGCCTTCATTTTCATCTCTAAATGGGTATGCAAATACATTGTGCTCTTCAATGATGGCCGGGATAATATCGTGTCCAAAGTCACGACCAGAACCCTCTGTTTCTGCATCTTTTTTTAACTGTTCAAATAAGAACTCTGTGTTAAAAATGTAGTTACCCATTGACGCTAAACAAGTACCTGGTTTACCCGGCACTGAAGTTGGCTCAGATGGTTTCTCATCAAAACGGCGAACTCTGTTATTCTCATCAACAGTCATTACACCAAAGGTACCTGCGGCCTCTTCACACGGTACTTCGATACAGCACACTGTCATATCTGCACCAGTTTCAACATGCTTAGCAAGTAAACCGCCGTAATCCATGCAGTAAACGTGGTCACCTGAGAGAATCATCACGTATTTAGGCAGCTCATGACGAATGATATCCATATTTTGGAAAACGGCGTCTGCCGTACCACAATACCAATCATCACCTTTACGTTGTGATGCCGGCAGTATTTCTACCGACTCACCGAGTTCTTTCTTAAAGTGTCCCCACGCACGGTTTACATGGCGGATTAATGAGTGTGACTTGTATTGAGTTGCTATACCAACACGACGAATGCCTGAGTTAATACAGTTTGATAGAGGAAAATCGATTATTCGATGTTTCCCGCCAAAATACACTGCTGGCTTAGCACGCCAGTCTGTTAATTCATGTAAACGAGAACCACGCCCACCTGCTAAAATGAGTGCATACGTTTCTCTTGTTAAACTACTTATGTATCGATTTGCATAACTAGGCATAACTCTCTCCGTCTTAAGTTAGCTGCTTTTCTTCTGTGTGTTTTGCTTTGCGCTAATGTCTAACAGTGGTTCCAAGTGCCAGATGTCATCACTGTATTGACTAATTGTTCTATCGCTCGAAAACATGCCACTAGCCGCCGTATTTAAAATACTCATTTGCGTCCAGTGAGCAGTGTCTAGGTAAGCTTTTTCAACTTGCTCTTGTGCCTCAACGAAGCTGGCAAAATCATGTGCAACTAACCACGGATCGTGCGGGCTCTTAATCGCAGCAATAATGTCGTCGAATAGATTTGGTTCAAACAAGTTAAAGTGACCGCT
Source organism: Pseudoalteromonas sp. MEBiC 03607 (assembly GCF_004792295.1). NCBI lineage: Bacteria > Pseudomonadati > Pseudomonadota > Gammaproteobacteria > Alteromonadales > Pseudoalteromonadaceae > Pseudoalteromonas > Pseudoalteromonas sp. MEBiC 03607. Next base: position 59,801 of record NZ_SRRY01000002.1, on the reverse strand, counting down.
TTCAAGTAACTGCATTACCTTGTATAGGCTGTCGGTTTGATGAATAATTTGCTCAGGATTATAGTGCGCTTTGATATCATCAATTTGTTCTGCTCGAGCACCAAACAAGAAGAAATTATCAGCACCTACTGCGTCACGGATCTCGATATTGGCACCATCTAACGTACCAATGGTCAAAGCACCATTCATCATGAATTTCATGTTACCGGTACCCGATGCTTCTTTACCTGCTGTTGAAATTTGCTCAGACAAATCCGTTGCTGGGCAAATAGTTTCCATTGCTGTCACGTTATAATTCGGTAAAAAAGCCACTCTCAAGTACGGTTTTGCCAATGGATCTTTATTGATCACTTCAGCAACATTGTTAATTAACTTAATTATCTTCTTCGCCATGTAGTAACCAGGTGCGGCTTTACCACCTAATAACACACAACGAGGGACAATATTTGAAGTATCACCTTGGCGAATACGATCATATAAGTGAATAACATGTAATATATTTAATAATTGGCGCTTGTATTCATGAATACGTTTTACTTGCACATCAAACATCATTGATGGATCAAACTCAACGCCACAACGAGCCTTAACAAGTTCAACAAGGCGTTGCTTATTGCTATGTTTAACTGCTTGCCATTCTTTGTGGAATTTAGTGTCGTCGTATAAGCGACGTAATTGACTGACTTTACTGAAGTCACCTACCCACTCATCACCTATGTGCTTATTGAGTAGTTTGGCTAAATCAGGGTTACAATGTGCAAGCCAACGACGTGGCGTAACCCCATTGGTCTTATTATTGAATTTTTCTGGCCAAAGCTGATAAAACTCATTGAATAAGCCCGCTTTAAGTAGCTCGGTATGAAGTGCAGCAACACCATTTACTGAGTAACTACCAACAATTGCTAAATACGCCATGCGGATTTGTGGCTCTGGGCCTTCTTCAATAAGCGATAATGCTCGTTGTTTTTCAACATCTCCAGGCCATGCTTGAGCAACATCTGCTAAGAAGCGGGCATTGATTTCATAGATTATTTCTAAGATACGCGGTAATAATCGCGCAAATAATGATACTGACCACTTCTCTAATGCTTCTGGCAGTAAAGTGTGGTTAGTATAAGCCATGGTTTTAGTGGTAATAGACCAGGCTTCTTGCCAATCTAGCTCATACTCATCAACCAAAATACGCATGAGTTCTGCTACAGCAATACTTGGGTGTGTATCGTTTAATTGAAAAACATGGTAATCAGCAAAGTCAGAGAAATCTTCGCCATGTTTGCTAACCCACGTATCTATGATGTCTTGTAAGCTCGCCGATGATAAGAAGTATTGCTGGCGTAAACGAAGCTCTTTACCATTTTCACTGCTATCATTTGGATAAAGTACCATGGTGATTTGTTCAGCAAGGTTTTTACGAGCAACAGCTTCTGAATAACTCCCTGCGTTGAATTCGCTCAAATCAAATTCGTCAGTCGCCTCTGATTTCCATAAACGTAGCGTGTTTACGATATCGTTTTTATAGCCTGGAATTGGCACATCATAAGGCACAGCTAAGACATCGTGAGAATCAAGCCATTGACGGTGCTCACGCCCGTATTTATCAGTATAACTTTCAACATGACCAAAGAATTTTACGCGCTTTGATTGCTCTGGGGCACTTAGCTCCCAAGGATGACCTTCGCGTAACCAGTTATCGGGCTGTTCAATTTGATGGCCATTTTCAATCGCTTGATTAAACATGCCATATTCATAACGAATACCATAACCAATCACAGGTAGTGCCAAGCTTGCACAGCTATCCAAGAAACACGCAGCTAGACGGCCCAAACCACCGTTACCTAAACCTGCGTCGTGCTCAGCTTCTGCAACTGTCTCTAACTTTGTACAGTAGTCTTGTAATGCTTTTGCAACTTGATCGTCTAAATCTAGGTTTAGAATGGCATTACCAAGAGCACGACCCATTAAAAATTCAAGAGATAAATAAGCAGTTTTACGACGCTTTTGTCCGTGAATTTGCTGATTAGTTACACGGCAACGTGCAACCAATCTGTCACGAATAGTTAATGCTAAAGCATGATATAAATATAATTGCGATTCACCGACTTTGTCACGCCCAAGGGTGTAATAAAAATGGCGAGATAAATCATCATCTAAGGTGCTTTCATCAACGGTAGGGGCATCCTGCCAGCCCTTAACAACACATACTTGATCGGCATTTTTAGCCATGATTAGGATCCTCTGAATTGGCGGTAAAAACCCAGCTGCTCATTGCAGCAATCTGTTGTTCCTTATCAACATCATAAGTTGACATAGGATGTATACTTGTCAGTGCTAAATGCCACTTCCCTTTCGCAAGAGGGGGTAATTGACAAGTAACAGACTCTGACCCAGCATTTAAAATGATCAATAAAGCTTGGTTTGTGTGTTTATCAGTCAGGCTATAAATCAACACTTGGCGATCACCTTGATGCCAATCGTCTTGTTCCATTGCGGTGCCTGATTCAGTGAACCACGCGACGTCGTAACGTGGATCATTATCATGAACAAAAAAACGATGCTTAAAGACACTAAACTGCTTTCGTAAACGCAAAACATCATCGATGAATCGGGTTAATGGATGATTAATTTGCGAGTCTTTCCATGCAAGCCAGCTAGTGCGATTATTTTGGCAATACGCGTTATTATTACCACCTTGTGAATGGGCCATTTCGCTTCCTAGTGAAAGCATTGGAACCCCTTTTGAAAGTAATAACGTCAATAGAATATTTTTTTGTTGCTGCAAACGTAATGCGTTAATTTCTTTATCGTCAGTAAAACCTTCTACACCACAATTAAAGGAGTGGTTGGCACTGTGTCCATCTCTATTTTGTTCACCGTTGGCTTCATTATGTTTCTGTTCATAACTCACTAAATCATTAAGCGTGAAACCATCATGGCTCGTCACAAAATTAATGCTGTTAAGTGGTCCTCTGAGATTATGCTCAAATAAGTCGAACGAACCATGTAAACGCTTTGCAAGCTCACCTATAACCCCCTGCTCTTGTCGCCAAAAACGTCGGATAGTGTCACGATACTTGTCGTTCCACTCACGCCAAGGTGCAGGAAAAGCCCCTAATTGGTAACCGCCCGGGCCAATATCCCATGGCTCAGCAATCAGTTTTACTTTACTCAAAACAGGATCTTGGTTGATTGCTTGGAAAAACGCATGCGCTTGATTAAAGCCATTAGGATTACGAGCAAGAATCGTTGCAAGGTCGAAACGAAAACCGTCTACCCCCATTACTTCAACCCAATATCGCAAGCTATCAAGCACCAGCTGTAAGGTTCTTGGTGAATCAATATTCACAGTATTACCACAGCCGGTATCATTGATATAATGCTGAGGTTTATCAGCCACAGTGCGATAATAGCCAAGGTTATCTAAGCCGCGTAAAGAAAGAATAGGCCCATCAGTTCCTGCTTCAGCAGTATGGTTATAGACAACATCTAAAATTACTTCGATATCAGCCTTATGAAGAGCCGCAACCATTTGCTGAAATTCGCCGATATCATCATTCACTAGATAATCTTTGTGCGGCGTGAAGAAATTAAGCGTGTTGTAACCCCAATAGTTTTGTAGGCCTTTAGCCGTTAAGAACTGCTCACTTATGAATGCGTGCACAGGGAGTAATTCAAGACAAGTCACCCCTATAGTGCGTAAATGCTCTATAAAACTCGGATGGCTTAAGCCTAAGAACTTACCTTGTAGTGCTTTAGGGATCATTGGGTGTCGACATGTTGCGCCAGTAACATGGCACTCATAAATCACCGTTTTACCCCAACTATGGTTAGGTTTTTTACCCGTATAAGGTGCAAGCTCGCGAACTCGAGACTTGGGCATATCAACAGCGTTATTGACTTGACTCAACTTACCTACAGGCATCTGACCATAATGGCGCTCACTCCAAGTAAACTCACCATGCAAGTCTCGCGCATAAGGGTCTAGTAGTAGCTTGTGATTATTAAAGAAAAGCCCTTTTTCTGGTGCATATTCACCATCTGCCCTGTAACCATACAATGCCCCTGCTTTTAAAGGGCTAACGTTCAATGTCCAAATGCCACCTTCGTTAAGGTGCATTGAAAGAGTCATTACTTCTGAATGACCGCTATTGTCAAATAAACACAATGACACATGCTGAGCTTGGGGTGCATACACAGCAAAATTAACACCGTTTTCAACAATAGATGCCCCTAGAGGCATCGTTGAACCGATTTGAAGCTCTACACTATGACTCATCGTTCACCTTCTTCAGGTAAATAGTTGCAAGCCCAGGTAAAGACACGCTTATACTTTGATTGTAACCATGACTCGCAGTAGGCTGACTAAAGATAAGTTGTTCTGTATTACCGCTAACTTCAACACCTGAACCAAAGTATTCTTCATTGTCAGAATTAAAGATAACTTGATAACGACCTGGCTTAGGAACGCCTATTACATAGTCATGATAAACTTGCGGTGTTAAGTTACTAATTACCAGAACAAAATCGTCAGCATGCTTGGCATAACGGATGAAACTAAACATGCTTTGCTCTGCATTAGAACTATCTAACCATGCAAAGCCCGCTGGGCTAGTATCTTGCTCATAGAGTGCAGGAGTCGTGGTATAAATATTATTCAGTTGTTTAATTGTTTGTTGCATACCACTATGACTAACATGCTCAAGCAAGTGCCAGTCAATTGATTGATCATGATTCCATTCACTACGCTGAGCAATTTCAGCTCCCATAAATAACAGCTTTTTACCTGGATGAGCCCACATAAATGCGTAGTATGCTCGTAAATTAGCAAACTTCTGCCAATCATCACCTGGCATTTTCTCTATCAATGAGCCTTTACCATGCACAACTTCGTCGTGACTTAATGGTAAAATGTAGTTCTCGCTATAGGCATACACCATTGAAAACGTCATTTCATGATGATGGTGGGCACGATATAAAGAATCACGCTGCATATAATGCAAACTATCGTTCATCCAACCCATATTCCATTTATAGCCAAAGCCTAAACCGCCATGATCGACCTGCCGTGTCACTCCCGGCCAAGCAGTTGATTCTTCAGCTACCATCATAATGCCAGGATTTTTACCGTAACAGCGCAGATTAACCTGCTTTAAACATTCTATTGCACCAAGATTTTCACGACCGCCATACTGGTTTGGGATCCATTGCCCTTCTTCTCGGCTGTAATCGAGATACAACATTGATGCAACCGCATCAACACGCAAACCATCAATGCCAAATTCATGCAACCAATACATTGCATTAGCTATCAAAAAGCTGCGAACTTCAGCACGATCATAATTGTAAATATAGGTATTCCAATCAGGGTGAAATCCCTGTCTTACATCTGCATGCTCGTATAAATGCGTGCCATCAAAACGATGTAAACCATGTGGATCACTTGGGAAATGACCCGGCACCCAATCTAAAATAATACCGAGATCAGCGTCATGGCATTGCTCAATAAAATATACAAAATCCTCAAAACTGCCATAACGGCTAGTTGGGGCAAATAAGCCCACAGGCTGATAACCCCAAGAACCATCAAATGGATACTCACTGATAGGCATTAATTGTAAATGCGTAAAACCAAGATCTTTAGTGTACGGAATAAGGTTATCGGCAAGCTCACGCCATGTTAAATAGCGGCCCTCATCATCGCGTCGCTGCCAAGAGCCTGCATGCACTTCGTAAATACTGATAGGTGCATCGATACTGTTACGCTTTGCGCGATTTGCTAACGCTTCATCAGACAACTGTATCTTCTTATTAAGCTTTTGTAAGACAGAAGCAGTGCCCGGCGCTTGTTGCATTTTAAATGCAAACGGATCGGCTTTATCAAGTACTTCACCAGAAGGTGTACTAATCGCAAACTTATAGCACTGATGCTCTTTTAAACCTGGGATAAATAATTCCCAAACGCCACTGGCTGGGTGAAAGCGCATAAAATGACGGTTGCGCTGCCAATAATTAAATTCGCCAATAACTGAAACGCTACTCGCGTTAGGTGCCCAAACAGTAAATCGCACACCTTCAACTCCTTGCTGGGTTACAAAGTGCGCACCAAAGTGCTGATAAGCGTGTTCAAGACTACCTTCGTTAAATAAGTACATAGCTTGTTCATCAAGTGTACTTGTAAAACGATACTCATCTTCTTGAAGATACTGACTGCCATCCCCATAATTCACATCCAGTTGGTAATCAGGGATTGATTTTGCTTTGACAGTTGCAATAAATAAATCGCTGTCACCTTGCTTTTTGGCCTCAATAACCTGCTTGCCTTGCAAAATTGACAACTGGCTTGCCCCAGGTAAAAAACAGCGAATCTCAAAGCTTGATGCACTAACTTTATGGGGCCCTAAAAAACTGAAAGGATCTTTATAACAACCTGAAGACAATGCATCGATATGTGCTTGATAAACCATGGGTTCAGCAAAAGGCTTTTGACCAACACGACTGCTCATTTATTGATTCCTTATCGAAATTAAATTGGCTAAAAATGCATGCTGAGCACGAATAATTTGCTCAGTTGGGCGTGAAAGAACGCGCCGCCAATTTGGGTATTCTTTATCAGTTCCGGGAATGTTCACCGGCAAAATTTGCTGATCTAAATCGTCAATTTGAATGGTAAATAATCTGGCTGGAGCAGCTGCTAACGATGAGGCTAATAACTCATACACCACAGACGCTTCAGAATCTAATGATAAGTGCTGCCCTGATTCTCTTGCGATAAAATTAAGCATACGATGCTTTTCGACATTTCTCGCTTCATGTTGCGCAGCGCTTTGTGCACTATCAAGCAAACCATACTCTTGCTTAACAGTAATATCGTGACCAGTCCACCACCCTTTAAATGGCGGTACATCATGATTAGCAATCATCAACAAACTATGCGGTGCAAAGTGCTCTGATGCTAAAAATTCACCTTGATAATCTTTTTCAAAATAGAACAAGCCATTTGAATAAATTGCACTTGCTTTTAGTGCTTCGCGAACTTCACTTGGTACAACACCTAGATCCTCACCTATCACGACACAGTGGTTAAGATGAGATTCTATTTTCAGTATCGCCAACAAATGTTCAAATGGGTAGTAAACATAGCAACCATCTTGCTGGGCGTTATTTTCAAAACACCACCACAGCCTTCTGATTGCCATCACATGATCTATGCGCAATCCACCAACATCTTCCATATTGGCGCGGATCAAAGAGCGATAGAAGGCAAAATTATTTTTACTTAACTTTTGAGGATTTAAAGCTGGCAACCCCCAATTCTGACCTTGTTCAGCCCAAGGATCAGGAGGCGCTCCCACATTTGCCCCCACTGCAAATAACTCTTCTTGGCTACGAAACTCACTGCCATCACCAGCGCAACCAACAGCTAGATCGTTAATAAGACCTATCGCCATATTTGCTTCATTTGCAATATGCTGACAATGATTTAGCTGTAAATGTGCCTGCCACTGCAAGTAACTGGCATATTCATTATCGTCAACTACCAAGGTTGCTAGACTGTGCTTATGATTACTACAAAACTGCTTAAACTCTGCTTTTCGTTCAGCTGACGCTGTCCGGCAAAATTGAGTGTATAAACAACGAAATGCATCATATTTAAATCGACTAACAGCAGAATAATCTATAAAAGGTTCAGTTGTAGCGGGTTTATCACTGAGCAATTGTGATAGTGAGTCATTATTCAATGCATCTTCACACAGTGAAATCGAAATATATAGCGGGTTTAACAACGCTCGGCTGTTAGGGCTATAAGGGCTAGCTCGCTCAGGACTGTGTTCAAATAATAAATGCAATGGATTAAGTAAAATGTAATCCATTTCTTGTTGCGCCACTTCACGGATTAAAGTTGCTAAATCAGCAAAATCGCCAATACCTAATCCTTGCGCATTACACAAACTGTAAAGTTGGATGGAAAGTCCCAAACGCTTTTTATCATCAATTGAGTAACACTCTTTAGGTGTTATCCATAATTGGCTATGAGCTTGTTGATCAGCAACCGTTATCACTGCATCATGATAACCAATAGGCATAGCAGGAACAGGTAAAGCAACTTCAAGGTAACGAACCCCATTAAAGCCATAGTCTCCTGTCACGGCAAGTCCTTGCAGATTTTCACGTGTCAGATTTATGGACAAGGATGGTATGCTAAGGTGACAAGCTCGGCTCAACAAGCGTTCATCGATACGAACTTTTAAGTAAGGGTCATGTGCCTCAATAATGCTAGTTTGAGGCAACAAAGTCAGCCACGTTCCTGCATCTAAAGCAAAATTTAACTGATTTATTTGATCAGAATTAGCTGTGTCTATACCACAACAGCTTAGTGCCTGGCGGCGTGTATTTTCTTCGAAAATAACATGCTCGCCAGTATACTTCGTATATTCATAGCCTATGCCATGCAGATAATATAACTGCGAAAGTGACTGCATCAACTCACCTAAACGCGTTGGGTATTAACAATACTATTATCTGTTCCAAATTCATTTGGAATATAGCCATCAGCCTGGTGGTCGTTATCCCACTCTTGACCATTAATTAGATAACGAAAATGAAATTCTTTATCAAGTGGTAGGCGTTGTTTACATTTAAACACTTGTTCTTTTTTATTGAATTTCATTGGCACTGGTTGCCAATCTGTAAATTCTGCAACTAACTGCACGTCATCTGCATCGGGACGCTTAAACTCAAAGGTAACTTCTGTTTCGTCTTTAGTCTTAAAAAAACGTTTACTTAACATAGTGGGCTCCAATCAACCAATTGGTAAATTTATCCTTGTCACAGTACCGCTTTTAACAACTTACTGCGCGAAACTGTGCGTTTAAGGTTTATTTATCTAGATACTTATGAAAATAAGTGAACTTAGTAAATCAAACCTATGTTTACGCATTATGACAGTGCATCAGCTTATTTTTTGCACCAAAAAAGAGCAAAAAACAAACTATCCTAACACCCATCATCTTGCTAACTTGTTATGAGCAATAACTGAACCAAGTTGGCTATAAAATATAGTTTAATTTCAATATGTTTTTTAGGTGTTGCTTTTAAAGCATTGTAAAAGTAGTTAACTTGCGGACTTTGGTAAAGTGAATAAATTTGAAGCTTATTTAGAGTAAAAACACTAAATACAACATTACACTTAATACAACAAGAATAAATACAACAAACTGCATGAGTAGTTAATTTCTAAAATAAAAACACACATTCAACAGCAACGAAAACTTAACCTTTATTTTTACTTATATTTTTAGGTTAAATAAACACAATAAAAACAGTATCACCTTATTATATTGCAAACAAATATATAGAATAAAAAGACTACTATATAGGCTGACGATACAATTTACATTTTTTAAAAAATATCTCAGCAATAAAACGAAGACAATAAGTAGAAAAGCGTAAATTTTAGACTTGCATGCAGTCCCTTTTGAAAAGCACTTTCCAAATCTATGCAACAAGCTAATGATTTTTCCCTACAGTTTAAAACCTGTTCTCTAACTAATCTGTAAACACTTGAAACCTTAAAAATCACCAAAAACGCAACTTTTATACAAAAATAATCACAAGGTGAAAATTATCATACATATTATTATTATAAATAAATTGATCATGCACAAAGAAATCATCACCTCAAATGCGCTAAACTAGAATATCTGCTCGATATTACGCTTACTCTGCTGCTACACAATTCAGCAATTAGCAACAATAGAAGAATTATTTGAGAAGGAAAAGGTTAGAGCAAATATACTAAACAATGTGAAATTTCACATTTACTTACACCCATTGTTCCATTAGACAAGAAAGGCTTTGTTAATTAAATTTACAAGCAATATACTCAAGGCATTAAGCTGGTGAGTTTTATAGTAAAACATTAACACCAAAACGGTAGTAATCTATGACCAAATCTTTTCGTATAACGTGCATAACCATAATAACCGTAATGGCTTTTTGTTATGGCTGTAACATACTGTTAACCAAGCAAGTTAATGATATACAATTCAATATTAATACTGCAGAATTGAGAACATTTGAGCGAGCGTTGTTAAATGTTGAGCCATCGCCTTGGTACAATGTGATACTATATGGTCAGAAAACGTTTCTCGCTGATGACTCTCAATTTGTCGTAATTCAAGCAACCCCAGTTGCAATTAATGCAATTGAGGCGAATAAACTTATCAAACTAACACTTTTATCACCTGTTAATATTATTGTTTTTCTTCTGCTTGCATTAGCAATAAGCCTGGTAGTTACAAGAAAAAAGCAATCAAGTAGTGAAAAGTATTTGTTAAAGGAGCTAAATAAGCAAACGACAGAGCTATTAGAAAACTTAAATGTTGTCCATGTGCCATCTGAGCCTACAGTAAAACCTATCATTCAACTTAAAAAAAATGTTCAAGCACTTAGCTCGCATATAACGACCTATACGAGAGAATCTGAAGTGAGTATTCATCAAGACAAACTCACCTTATTACTCGACCGCCATGCTTACATTGAATACCTCGCAGAACAATTACAAATAGCCGAAAATAACAAACTCAGATGTTCTTTATTATTCATAGATTTAGATGGCTTTAAGCAAGTTAATGACTCATTTGGGCACAGCTTTGGGGATGAAGTGCTCATTCAAGTTGCAGCCCGTTTAAGCAGTGTATTACGTCATCATAAATTAATAAATTTGTCTCCTAAAAGTCAGCTTGAACAAAACTTAGCTCGATTAGGTGGTGATGAGTTTTCAATATTTATAAGCCAACAACTAGATCAACAAAAAACAGTTGAAGTTGCTCAAAATGTGTTGAGAGAGATTGAACGTGATTTTGTTCTTGGTAATAAGTTAATAAAAATTAGTGCAAGTATTGGTATTGCCGTTTACCCTGATAGTGCGGCTACACCGCAATCTTTATTACAGATGGCCGATGTTGCTATGTATCGTGCTAAAACAGATGGTCGCGGTATTTTCAAAGTTTATTCACCTGAAATGGGTAAAAAGATCCGCCGATACCATTATTTACTTGAAGAAATGCGTTTAGCAATCGCAAGTGAAAGCTTTCATTTGTCTTTTCAACCCATCGTACATGTTGAGGATTGCGCGATAGATTACTTTGAAGCGCTGATCCGTTGGGATCATCCAGCTGAGGGCTCTATTGCTCCTGACGAATTTATACCAATCGCTGAAGAATCAAACCTAATCTTAGATTTGGGTGATTGGATAATGCTTGAATCGTGTCGACAAATGTCAGCATGGCATAACGCAGGCTTAAAGAAGGTTAAAATTTCAGTAAATATCTCTGGTGTGCAATTAAAGCATCTTGATATTTATAAATTCATCACAGAAAAACTAGCTAAAACCGGTCTACCAGCAACAGCACTGATGCTTGAAATCACAGAGTCTACGCTTATAAAAGCTAGTAATAAAATCATTCATTCTCTAGAGCGCTTGCGTGAAGAAGGCGTCACTATTGCAATTGACGATTTTGGTACAGGATTTAGCTCATTGAGTACATTGGCTGAATTACCAATTGATGTTATTAAACTCGATAGAATGTTTGTCTCACAGGCTGATCAAAATCCTAAATATAACCAGATATTACATACGTTGAGTGAATTAGGGCAAAAACTTGGATTAAAAATTGTTGCTGAAGGTGTTGAAGATCACAGCCAGTTTGAGCTTGTCAAATCGCTTGGCATAAGAAGTGTGCAAGGCTATTTAGTTAGCCACCCTGAATCATCCGTTTATGTAGGCCATAAAGTTTTACAAGACAACTTAAACTTTATGTCTGTAACAGGCACTGGTGTTTGGAATATACAGTAATTATCGTTATGACTATAATAGCGTGTACTTTTCCAAATATGTGCCTTAAATGTTAAAAAAAAGCCTATTATCTATATTACTGTTTTCCATCACGTTGATGGGAATTTTTGTAGCCTCTTCAATTTACACGCTTTACAGTAAAAAGCGTTTAACTGTTGACCCTAAAGTGAAAGAAATTTCAGGAATTGAATTTGATAAATATAAACGGCTATGGGCTATTAACGACAGTGGTGACCAACCGAAGCTCTATCGGCTCAATAAAGATGGCTCAATTGCAAAAGAAATCTTAGTAACAAATGCCAAAAACATTGATTGGGAAGATATGACACAAAATAAATTTGGTCATTTTTTTTTAGGCGACTTCGGCAATAATAACAATGATAGAAAGTGGTTAACCATTTATAAAATCGAAAACCCTATTGATATCAAAGGCGACACCACTGAAGCCGAAATTATCAAGTTCACCTATCCAGAAATGGATGGTAACCCCATTACTCCAGATCAAAAAAACTTTGATTTGGAAGCGTTTGTAGCTCTCGGTCGTCACCTTTATTTATTCACTAAAAACAGAACAGAACCATTTGATGGTATCACCAAAGTATATAAAGTAGGCGATCATGCCGCTAATTTTGATGCAGAGCTAATTGACTCATTTAAAACCTGCACCACCATGGAAAAACTCTGTTGGATCACTTCTGCAGCACTTAGCCCAGACCGCTCCAAGTTAGTACTGTTAGATTCAACTAGCATCTGGCTATTTGAGAATTTTCAAGGTGATAAGTTTTTCTCTGGCGACGTTTCGCTTATAGATTTAGGTATCGTGACCCAAAAAGAAGCGATTACTTTTTATGATGACAATACGATTGTTTTCACTGATGAAGAATTTAAAGGTATTGGTGGCAACGCTTATGTGATTGAACTTGATAAGGTTGAGAAAAAAGTCATCCGAAAAGCGCCTAAACCTAATCACTAAGGGCTACTTACTTTATTTGAAAGTGCCTTTTCAATATCGACTCCCAAAATCAGCACACCAATGTGCTGATTTTCATCATCTAATATGGGTACACTAAACTGCACCTGAAAGTGCTTAGTCGACTCATCAAACTCAACCGTGTCAATGTAGTAGTCATCATCTTGCAAATACATATTTAAAAACTTAGCTTCATCACCCTGCCAATAATCGGTTGTGACTTCACTGATTATGACATTCTTGCCTTGTTTGTCGGTGACGATTGTTTCTGTAATTAGGCCTTGCATTTGCTTTTGCCACACTTGTAAGAATTGTGAACCCTCAAGTTTGAGAAAGCGCTCTGCAAGTATTGGTTTATTGTCAATAACTTGCTTAGCCCACAGCTGATCAATCTGCTCTAACTGTTTGATATCAATTGGTTCTTCATTACTTTTTATTACCGCCTGTTGCACCTGTTCTGAGCTTGCTAAATGCTGTATTTTTTCTAGGAGCACTTTCACTAATGTTAGTTTTTCAATTTTTGACAATATGAAGGGGTTTTGTGAACAGCTACTTATGTGGCTATTAAATATGTTTAAAAACTCGGGAAACTCCTTGAGCGTTTTATTTGCCGCAAATAAGCCAAGTGGAACATAGCGGTAAAATGCCTGCGCGTACTCGTCAGGTTTTATTTGCAGTTGCACAGCGTTGTATTCAAATTCTTCTAAATCAAGCAAAATTCTGTCTATACGCTGCTTTTTAAATACTTTCAGTAGTTCATGTGTGGTGTTAACTTCTACTTCAATATTTTTATTGCTTAGTTGATACCAGTCAGCCTGATGGCTTCCCCTAACAACCCCATAACGAAGGTCTTCTTCAGCAATCGTCGCTGAATCTGCATGGGTAAACCAGTACCAATTTTCTAAATACATAGGTGCAGAAAGTTCACCATACTCTTGCATTTGCGATAACAGGTTTGCGGTAAAATAACCATCGAGCCGATTTAACTGCACTTCCCTTTTTGCTCTGAGCCAAGGTAGCTTATGTAACTTAAATGGCACATTGATTTGCTTAAATATACATTCAACATGACTTATTGCATTATGAGGTACGTTAATTGGCAGATTCGTTCCTATCTGAAGCGGTTGAGCCACAGTGAGAGAAAGCAAAAAAGAAGCAAGCATTAATATCAGCCTAAACAACTAATAAATTAAATTTATTATAGACAATAAGCGCGTTTTTACTTGCTAAACAATTAACGCTTAAATTTTGTCTCTAAAATCACCGACGAGGTCGTACGCTCAACACCATCTAAGTTACCAATGTCATCTAAAAGATGGCTCAGCTTTTCAAGGTTTTGGGCTTGTACAACAGCAATCAAATCAAATTCACCGCTAATTGCATAGAGCTGTGAAATAGCATCTATCTGCTTTAGCTCTATGTTAGTTTTAGTGGTGAGTTTCTGTTTAACCTTGATTGAAACATGCGCTGACACCATTTGGTTCAAGTAGGCATCTCCATAATCAACGCTGTAGCCTTTTATTACACCTGACTCTTCTAGTTTTAACATACGACTTTGTACTGTTGAGCGAGAGAGATTAAGCGCTCTAGCTAAGTCTGAAATACTAGCGCGGGCATTAGTTCTTAAGATAGATAAGAGCTTTTCATCTTGAGGAGTTATCACTTTGTTCACTTTCATCGTTAATTTGCTTTTTATTTTAGTCATTTTTCACAAAATAGCACTGCAAATTTAAGTTCCTAACCAAGATAATAAGAAAAATAGATAAGAAAAATAATCTCATCGTGCTTAATTAGGCAGGAACGGCTTAACTGATCTAATTTTCGCAATATACTTTTTTCATACTAAGCCAGATTTAGGTGCAACAAATGCAAGTAACAAGAGAACTTTTTAACGACGTAATGGTACCAAACTACAACCCATCAGAAGTGATCCCTGTAAAAGGTCAAGGCTCGCGTGTTTGGGATCAAGACGGTAAAGAATTTATCGATTTTGCAGGTGGTATTGCCGTTAACTGTTTAGGTCATTGTCATCCAGCTCTTGTCAATGCCCTAAAAGAGCAAGGCGAAAAAATTTGGCACTTATCAAACGTAATGACCAACGAGCCTGCACTGCGCTTAGCTAAAAAATTAACAGACGCAACGTTTGCAGATAAAGTGTACTTTGCAAACTCAGGCGCAGAGGCTAACGAAGCAGCATTAAAATTAGCGCGTCGCTGGGCATTAGATGTACACGGCGAGCAAAAAAATCAAATCATCGCGTTCAACAAGGGCTTCCATGGTCGTACATTCTTTACCGTTACTGTAGGTGGTCAAGCCGCTTACTCAGATGGTTTTGGTCCTAAGCCAGCTGCAATCGACCACTGTGATTATAACGATTTAGCTGCTTTTGAAGCACTTATCAGTGACAATACATGTGCAGTGATGATGGAACCTCTGCAAGGTGAAGGCGGTATTATTTCACCTACAAGCGAGTTTATCGAAGGTGTACGTGCATTATGTGATAAACACAATGCTTTACTTATTTTTGATGAAGTACAAACAGGTGTTGGTCGTACAGGCGATTTATACGCATACCAAGGTACTAATGTAACTCCAGATATTCTTACAACAGCTAAAGCATTAGGCGGCGGCTTCCCAATTGGTGCGATGATCACAACAGCTAGTATTGCAGAGCATCTAAAAGTTGGTACTCATGGCTCTACTTACGGTGGTAACCCACTTGCATGTGCTGTAGCAGAAGCTGCTTTTGATACCGTAAATACAGCAGAAGTACTTGCTGGTGTGAAAGAGCGTGAACAGCTTTTCCGTGAAGGCTTAACGGCAATCAACAACAAATATGATGTATTTAGTGAAGTTCGTGGTAAAGGCCTTTTATTAGGCGCAGCTCTAAATAGTAAATTTGAAGGCCGTGCTCGTGATTTCTTAGTTGCAAGCACAAAGCATGGCTTAATGAGCCTTGTTGCTGGTACAAACGTTGTGCGCTTTACGCCATCTTTAGTGATCCCACTTGAAGATATCAAAGAAGGTTTAGCTCGCTTTGAAAAAGCGGTTGCAGACGTTGTAAACGGTTAATTCTAGTTGGCGCATGCTTTTAAGTGTGCGCCATTGGAGTGCAATTAATGCAAGTATTACGTCCTATCACAGCAAATGATTTTGCTGCGTTGAAACAAATTGCTATCGAGTCAGGCCATGGTTTTACCTCACTGCCAGTCGATGATAATTTATTACAACAAAAAATCGAACGCGCAGAACGCAGTTTTGCTAAAGATATAAATAAACCACAAGACGAAACCTACTTATTTGTACTAGAAGACAGCAAGACCGGCGACGTTATTGGCACTACAGCTATCGAAGCCGCAGTGGGTATGTCGGTTCCTTTGTATCATTATCACTTAGGAAAAACCGTTCATCACTCCCCTACACTAAATGTTTATAATACTGTCGATATCTTGAGCATGTGTAATGATTACACCGGTTGTTCTGAGATTTGTACATTGTTTTTGCGTGAGCAAAACAGAAAAGGCTTAACTGGTCGCTTTTTATCACGTTCACGTTTTTTGTTTATGGCGCAACATAGTGAGCGTTTTGCCGATACCATCATTGCAGAAATGCGAGGTGTTAGTGATGAAGACGGTCACTCACCTTTTTGGCAATGGCTACAAGAACACTTTTTTAGCATTGAATTTCCACAAGCTGATCACTTAGTTGGCCTTGGCGATAAAGTGTTTATCAGTGAGTTAATGCCTAAGTACCCTATCTATGCCAACCTGCTTAGCAAAAAAGCACAAGCTGTCATTGGTCAAGTTCATGAAAAAACCAAACCTGCACTAAAACTTTTAGAAAAAGAAGGGTTTGAGCATCGTGGTTACGTCGACCTATTCGATGCAGGACCAACTGTAGAGGCAAAACTTGGTAATATTCGCAGTGTTCGAGAGTCACAAGTATGCCCTATTACTATAGGTGAACTTGATCATATCAATGAGAAATGCTCAGACACACTGGCAATTTGTAATCAAGGCGTGAATGACTTTAGAGCCACTTTTACTAAACATGCTCATTACAATCACGCTAAGCACACCTTAATCGTCAGCCAAGAAGTGGCAGAAGCACTTAAATTAAAACAAGGGGATGCAGCACGTTTCTTCCGTCTGTAACCACTTAAGGAGTTTAAAATGAGTGTAACAACTCAACTTATAGATAACCAATGGCAAGCTGGCCTTGGTCATGATTTTAGTTCAATCAACCCAAGTAATGGGGAGGTTGTTTGGCAAGGTAAAACCGCCACCGCTGAACAAGTAGCTGATGCAATTAAAGCAGCCCGCAATGCGCAGCTTGGCTGGGCTGATATGAGCCTTGAAGATCGTATTGTTATTCTTGAAAACTTTGCAGCCGAGCTTAAAGAAAACAGCGAAGAGTTTGCGACTATTATCGCCCGTGAAACAGGAAAACCACTTTGGGAAACACGTACTGAAGTAGGTGCAATGACGGGTAAGATTGCTATCTCTATTAAGGCATATCATGAGCGCACGGGTACGACAGAAAACCCAATGCCGGGTGCTAAAGCGTTTATTCGTCACAAGCCACATGGTGTTGTTGCGGTGTTTGGCCCATACAACTTCCCAGGTCATTTACCAAATGGCCATATTGTTCCTGCTATTTTAGCGGGTAATACAGTTGTATTTAAGCCATCAGAACTGACGCCTCATGTTGCTGAGTTCACTTTAAAGCTTTGGCTAAAAGCAGGCTTACCAGCCGGTGTCATTAACCTTGTTCAAGGTGAAGTAGACACAGGTATTGCTCTTGCATCTCACCAAGATATTGATGGCTTATTCTTTACGGGTAGCTCAAATACAGGTCACCTATTACATAAGCAATTTGCAGGTCATCCAGGTAAAATCTTAGCGCTAGAAATGGGTGGTAATAACCCACTGATCGTAAAAGATGTCGCAGATGTAAGTGCCGCTGTTCACGACATTATTCAGTCTGGTTTCATTACGTCAGGCCAACGTTGTACCTGTTCTCGTCGTTTATTTATTGAGAACTCAGCAAATGGTGATGCAATTTTAGAAAAATTAATTGCTGCAACAAAAAACATCAAAGTGGCAGACAGCTTCAGCGAAGAGCAACCATTTATGGGTGCAATGATCAGCGAAAAAGCAGCACTAGGTATGGTTGCAGCTCAGCAGCAGTTACTTGATATGGGAGCGACCTCTCTTGTTGAGCTTAAGCATCTCGAGCCGGGCACAGGTTTTGTAAGCCCAGGTATTATTGATGTTACTGCTGTCAAAGATATGCCAGATGAAGAGCATTTTGGTCCTCTTATCAAGGTATATCGTTATACAGATTTTGATAGCGCGATTAATGAAGCAAATAACACCTCGTTTGGTTTATCTGCAGGTTTATTAAGTGATGATAGCAACGACTACCAGCATTTCTTAAAACGTATTCGTGCCGGTATCGTTAACTGGAACCGACCAATTACAGGCGCATCAAGCGCTGCACCGTTTGGTGGTATTGGTGCCAGTGGTAACCACAGAGCAAGCGCGTATTATGCTGCTGACTACTGTGCATACCCTGTTGCTTCTGTTGAAGCCGATAAAGTTAACTTACCACAGACCCTTGCGCCGGGCTTAATTATTGAATAATTGATTGGCGGCCTTGCCGCCTTAATTGAAGGAATTAAACATGCACACAGATGTAAACGCCCTATTTGAAAATCTATGGGAAAACTATTTATCAGTTACGCCTTCGGCGGTAAAAGTACACGAGCTACTAGGCTCTACACAAAAAGATGACGTGATTAACGATCACATCGCTCTACGTACTTTTAATCACGAAAAAATCGGTTTAGAAAAACTAGCTGCGCACTTTTTAGCTGTTGGCTACAAAGAATGCGGCGAGTATCATTTCGAAGCGAAAAAACTATACGCTAAGCATTTTGAACATTCAGATCCTAAACAACCTAAAGTTTTTATCTCTGAATTACTTGTTGAGCAATGCTCAGAAGAATTACAAGCTATTGTGAACGACATGGTTGATCAGATTGACGAAAGTGCAGTAACAGCTGATAACTTCCTTTACTCTGGAACGCACTGGCAAGTAAGTTCAGACACTTACAAAAAGCTGTTAGCAGAAAGCGAATATGCAGCGTGGATGTCGGCGTGGGGTTACCGTGCTAATCACTTTACTGTGAGCATCAATGAATTAGCAAAATTCGATGATATCGAAAGTGTTAACCAAGCACTTAAAGATGCTGGGTTTGCATTGAATACATCAGGCGGCGAAATCAAAGGTTCGCCTGAGGTATTGCTTGAGCAATCTTCAACCCTTGCTGATGACAGCGAAGTGGAATTCAGCGATGGCAAAATGGCTGTACCAAGCTGTTTTTATGAGTTCGCACTACGTTATGCAAAACCAGATGGCGAGCTTTACACAGGCTTTGTAGCAGCATCTGCCGACAAAATTTTTGAGAGCACCAATGCTCGATAAGTAACGGCTTGTTAGCTAAACCAATAATTATAAAATCCCCTTTTTTGGGGATTTTTTTTCGTTTAATAAAATCTGTTTCTCTAGAGTATCAAAAATTTAAATCGTTATAATTAATTAAAAATCAACAGGTTAAAAATATATTTCTGTTTTTGAAATTTTTTATTGCGCAAATAAAAAAGCAGATCTATTATCACGCCGCTTCTTGATGATAGCCAATCCGAGTACATTACAAACACTGTTTGTAGCAAGGCGATAGAGCAACTATCCAAGAGTGTATTTGATTGCACAGAACATACTGTGCGCTTAATAACACTCAACTGACTCGGACTTCCATTTTTTTCCGGGCAGTTGCTTAATTGCCGGAGAGTAAAATGGCTATTTCAACCCTTACACAAGACTTAACAATCAAAGTACCTGCAGCGTCGGTTGCTGCAAATGAATCAATTGCACAACCATCAAACCAATTTATTGAGCAACTTGTTGCACAACATGGCGCGCCATTAATGGTGCTAGATTGTGAATCTGTTCGTCATCAATACCGTGCATTAAGCCGTGCTTTACCTGGCGTTGTTTTACACTTTGCATTAAAGCCATTGCCTCATCCTGCGGTTGTTCGTACGCTTTTAGAGGAAGGTGCCAGCTTTGATTTAGCAACCAGCGGTGAAGTAGACTTAGTCGCCAGCCAAGGCGTACCAAGTGATCGTACTATTCACACGCACCCTATCAAACGTGATCGTGATATCCGTGATGCACTTGAATACGGTTGTAATGTGTTTGTGGTTGATAACATCAATGAATTAGAAAAGTTCATTGCATACAAAGACCAAGTTGAGTTACTTGTTCGCTTAAGTTTTCGTAATGCGGAAGCATTCGCTGATTTATCGAAAAAATTTGGTTGTAGCCCAGCAATGGCCATTGAAATCATTAGCTACGCGCAACAATTAGGTATTCGTATCAAAGGGCTGTCGTTCCATGTTGGTTCACAAACAGCGAGTCCAACTAAATATGTCACTGCCATTGCTGCATGTAACCAAGTGATTAACGATGTAGCCGCATTAGGATTACCTGCGCTTAGCACGCTTGATATCGGCGGTGGTTTCCCAGTGCCATATCACAAAGACGTGCTGCCAATTGATGAATTTTGTGCGCCGATTAATGATGCCTTAGCGCAGTTACCCGAGACAGTGCGCGTGATTGCTGAACCGGGTCGTTTTATTGTCGCTAGTGCTGTAACCAGTGTTGCATCAGTAATGGGTCAAGCGGTACGTGATGGCAAACCTTGGTATTACTTGGATGATGGTATTTACGGCTCATTTAGTGGTTTATTGTTCGATGAAGCCTCATACCCTATCGACTCGTTAAAGCAATCAAGCGATCGCGTAGAGTCAGTATTAGCAGGCCCAACTTGCGATAGCATCGACGTAGTGAGTGAGTCAATCATGCTACCAAAATTAAACAATGGTGATTTAATCATCAGCCGTATGATGGGTGCTTACACATTAGCAACCGCAACAGATTTTAACTTCTTCAAACGTGCAGGAGTTATCGTACTGAATGATGTAGTGCAGGTTGACGCACTCACCGGTTAATCGTTTCCTCGACTAAAAGCATGTAAGGCAACATGCTTTAACTCTTAAAATGCAGCTGCTCATTCCAGCTGCATTTTTTTATACCAATTCGCTTAATTAAGTATTATTGCGGTTGGGTCTTAAATAAAGAGTGGTTTGTAATCGTTTTCTAATTGCTCAAACGACAAGTTACCAATAAAACGGCCAAAGCTTAGCCATGTTGCTAGGCCTCGTAAGTCTTTAAAGTGTGGCGGAATAAACTTAGGGTCTTCAATCACACCTAAATCATGTAATTGTGATATCAGTCTGAAATCATCAATTGAAATTTTACCAACCAATAACAAGTGCAATTGATCAATTCGACCTAACTGAATGGCAACTCGTATAAGGTTATACACCAACACGAAACCTTTGATATAGGCGATATCTTTGGTAAAAGGTAAGCCTGTTGCTGTACTGCCTCTAAACACTCGTTGTGTGAGTGTATAGCTGTCGTCTTTACTCAAACCTTGCGCTACATAGTCACGATAAATATCAACGAACTCAGCGCCATCAATGACCTTGGTAATACCTTGAATACGATTAACTAACTTTGCTAAACGTCGTGGCGTCGACTTTAAGGTAATAATTTCGGTCAACACCGCAAGGCCTTCTTGGGTGACGGTAGAGCTCGGTGTGCCTTTACTTAAACAGGTTAAATATGGCTGAGCAAGACCGTTTTGCGTCGTACCCACATGGATCCAGCCTTCATGCACTTCAAGAATATCAAGCTCACGCTGAGAGAACTTAACATCTTGATTAAGTTTAATATTATTTGCACCAGCTGCGGCATCACTGACGATACCATCACTCAGAATGACCTCAACATCAATGCCTGGCATCGTTTGAGACACTTGAGCTGCTAGAATTTTCACCGCATCTTCTGCATCGATATTTTTTGGATCATCAGGCAAGATATCGGCATCAAGCATACTCTTTAGTGGCTGCTCAAGCATAGTTGCAAGCTCTGAAAGTGACGGCTCTCCAGCATGGAATAAATCTTTAGGATGACCGAACAGCTCTACAGACAGATCATGAAATTCAGGGGTACCACGATACTCAATCATACTAAGTACGGTTTTATATTCAGTACACATCTTGCTCATGTATTGCGCAATCGGGTTCAGTTGCCCTAATTGGCTGATGATATCGCGATTTAAATCAGAAAACGCACGGCGCAGTTCGCTTGGTACAAAACCAAGGTCACGCTGTTGGTAATATGCTTGATCAACTGTTGGGTTTTTCTGGCATTTATGCTTAAAAAACTCTTCTTTGATTTGTTTATCCCAGTTGATCGCATCAAGGATACGAATGGGTGTTTGCAGTGCGATTAATCGGTCAGATAACTCGCGTGTTTTTGCTAATAATGCCTTATCTATCATGCTCTAGGCTCACTGTGTAATGAGCCTTGAGCATAGGCTAAATTTGCATAATTACAAAGCAAAATCACACGGTTTTTATTAAAATTTAGCCTGTGTTGAGACTATTTTTCCATCGTTGTAAAGAAGTAAACTTGGTACCGAATTAATGCCATTTTCGATAAATAACTCATTTCCATAATCGATTGAAACTGGCATGGTTACAGAGAATTTATCAACATATTCTTGCACTGCACTTTGATCTGTCCATAACTGACTCACTTTAACCTCGACATCAATTCCTTGCTTTGCCAACTGATTAACATGTTGCTGCGCTAATTCACACTGCTTTGCCATTGCAGGACGAGTGTCAGCTAAGTACCAGTCGCACCATGTTGCGGTGAATAGCACTGCTTTTTTGCCTTTATTCGGAATAACCAAAGGAGCCGCTTTACCTTGCTTTTCACCTAGTAATCGCGCTTTTTCAACTTTGCCATTGTGTGACAACAAACGTAACGTGTTATCAAGCGGTTTATCAGCTTCGTGGCCTTGAAAAATAACCTTTTCATCGCTATCAATTAACACATGAAAAGGAGTGCCCATAAATTCATAATGTTTAGCAACCCGGCCTGTATGATCGGTAAATAATGGCATGCTAAGTGAAAAACGCTCTTTAACCTTAGCAACAGCGTGTGCATCATCATTGAGGTCGATATTAATTGCTACAAATTGAATTTTATCGCCATACTGTTCGTAAGCATGCTGAAAATGCGGCATCTGCTCCATACATGGCTTGCACCAAGTAGCCCAAAACTTTAAGTAAACTGGTTTTTTTCCTAAGTAGCTTTCAAGTTTGACTATTTTCCCTGTTTCATTTTCTAAAACAAGGGGGGCTGTATTTGCTGATATGCTTTGGCTTACAAGCAACAAGCCTGTTAGTAGTATCAGTAGTATTAATTTATAACTCATTGTGCGTCCCTCAAATAAAACCAATTTTAAGTTTAAGGTAAGACAAAATATTGTAAATTTTCGACATCTGCTGGCTAAATGCAGATTTAATGATTTATCGCAAACTAAGCCATAGAAACACTCAAAACATTAAAAATAGCACTAAACTTTTTATAGATATGAAACGTACTACATTAAAAAGGAGTCATCATGAAAAATGAACTAGACGGTAAATTAATTCTATCTGTGTATGAAAAAATCATTCAACATGGTGAAGACCATGAAGATGGAAAGCTTTACGAAGGTATTTGCGCTTTTTCTGATATCGATGGATATACAGTCTATCTAAAAGGCAGTGGTGTATTACTTCGCTTTGGTTTTCATAATACCTATCACCTTGACTATCAACACGAAAAAAACAAAGAAGACTTTATGAAGAAAGTGCTTTATATCGCAGAGCAGGAACTATAAATAAGTAATGAAACGACGGGTAAAAGCTGAATCCAAGCAGCAAGTTGCATTTATCAATCAGGTTATTAATGAATTAAAAAATGACCCAAGTAAGCTAGATATTATTCGCGACAATCTTAGCTATTATCGTGAGCAACAGTTTCTTAAACGAGGTTTTTTACTTGCTATTGAGCGTTTTGATTGGGTGTTTGAAGCAACGAATGATGTAGACCAAATCTGTGCGCAAATTTTAGCCGATGATTACATTGGTAAGCGTTTGCGCCGCTATCCCTTGCTATACAAGGGCGTATTGGAACGTACCTATTAGATTTCCCACCGCTAAAACATGATCTGTCCGGTAAAAAATGCTAGGTTAGCGCCATTTTGAAATAACGAGAACTGGACATGTCAAAAACTATAAACTCTCACAACACCCATGAGGGTGGCAATAATGGGTTGTTTAACCGATTTTTAGCCACCGTTGAATTTTTGGGTAATATGCTCCCCCACCCGATCACATTATTTGCAATGTTTTGTGTTGCCATTATTGTATTTAGTGGCATTGCCGATTGGTATGGTTTAAGTGCCATCGACCCACGCCCAGAAGGCGCTGCTGGACGCGACCCCGATGGTGTTATTGAAGTTGTCAGCCTGCTCAGTGCCGAAGGCCTGCAGCGTATCGTCACTGGCCTTGTTACAAACTTTACAAGCTTTGCACCACTTGGCACAGTACTGGTTGCTTTATTAGGTGTGAGTGTTGCAGAGCACTCAGGTTTACTTTCTGCAGCTATGCGAGGCATGGTAATGGGCGCGTCTAAACGCCTAGTTACTTTCATGGTGGTATTTGCTGCGATTTTATCAAATACAGCATCAGAGCTTGGTTATGTCGTACTGATTCCACTAGCAGCCATGATATTCCACAGCCTTGGTCGCCACCCACTTGCGGGCCTTGCTGCAGCATTTGCAGGTGTTTCAGGCGGTTACAGTGCCAACCTATTGCTAGGCACCATTGACCCTCTTCTTGCTGGTATTACTACACCTGCAGCACAAATGATTGATCCAAATTACCAAGTTGGCGCTGAAGCAAACTGGTATTTCATGATGATCTCTGTATTTTTAATTGCCATTTTAGGCACTTTCGTTACTGAAAAAATCGTCGAGCCACGCCTTGGTAAGTACAACCCTGATGAAGCAAGTAATGATTTGCCAAAAAATGACATTGCAGGTTTAACCGATAAAGAAAAGTCAGGCCTTAAGTGGGCGGGTGTTTCACTGTTAGTGGTTTCATTATTACTTGCATGGACAATTGTTCCTGAAGACGGCATTTTGCGTAATCCAGAAACAGGCCTTGTTGCACACTCGCCATTTTTAAAAGGCATTGTGGTCTTTATATTTGTAACTTTCGGTATTCCGGGTTTTGTTTACGGCCGCGTTGTTGGCACGATGAAAAACGATAAAGATGTCATCGATGCCATGAGTAAAAGCATGAGCTCGATGGGTATGTACATTGTGCTGGTTTTCTTTGCAGCACAGTTCGTTGCTTTCTTTAAATGGACCAACCTAGGCACAATTTTAGCCATTAACGGCGCCGCTCTGTTACAAGCATTAAACCTAACTGGCCCAGAAGTATTTGTGCTATTCATTTTAATGTGTGCATTGGTAAACTTAAGTTTGGGATCTTCTTCAGCGCAGTGGGCTGTTACTGCACCTATCTTCGTGCCAATGTTAATGCTAATTGGCTACGCGCCAGAAACTATTCAAGCGGCGTATCGAATTGGTGACTCGGTTACTAACCTTATTACACCAATGATGAGCTATTTTGGTTTAATACTGGCTGTTGCAACTAAGTATAAGAAAGACATGGGTATTGGTACATTGGTTGCGACCATGCTTCCATACAGTATGATCTTCTTTGTTGGTTGGGTGGCGTTATTCTACTTATGGGTATTTGTTCTGGGCTTCCCTGTTGGCCCTGAATCACCGATTTACTATCAGCCTTAATCTCATCAAAGAGATGAAAAAAGCCAAGCTAATGCTTGGCTTTTTTATTTTTTAACGGCGTACTTTTTGCGAGTAACGTCTATAAAGCGTATATAAGAAGAGATAAACAATTAAACCTAGAGGTAATGAACCTCCACGTGTTTTACTCTCAACAGTTACCCGTTTTTTAGAGTTCACTAAAACATTAAATTGCCCCTCAACAGTACCACCATCACCGTCTGATACTGTAAATGTCACCGTATCGATCCCTTCAAAACCAACGTTTGGTGTATAGGTTAAGGTGTTATCAGCATTGATAATGACCGTACCATTATTTGCCGATGCGAAAATAATAATGAATGAATTATTATCTTCATCTGACACATTTGCTAAAACGTCTACAGTTACTGGGTTTTGATCCTCAGTGCTTACATCCACGATGAGAGAAATACTTGGTGCTTCATTTTCAACAACATCAACATTTACCTTAGCGTAGCTTGAACCACCTTGACCATCAGAGATTCCATAGGTAATGCTTGCCGTTCCTAGATGCTCTGCTTGTGGAGTGAAATACAATTGATTATTAGCAATACTAACTTGGCCAATATCAACTGAGGCAGATGTTAAGGTCAATGAGTCACCATCAGCATCACTATCATTTGATAACACATCAAGATAAGCAGCTGTATTACGTTTAACCATTACAGTATCGTTTTGCGCATCAGGTTTAGTATTTGTGCCGGCTAACGTTGCTAAACCACTTGGGTCTTCGATTGCACGATTGACTAGTCCATCCGCATCATTAGGACCACCATCTTCGATAGTCAATTGCACACACCAGTAGCCTTCTTTTAAGCCTTCTTCATATTGTGCATCACGAGGTGGTGGGCAGAACCCCTCAACACCCGGTGCTGAAGCGATACTATTCTTACTATCTACGACAAACTCAGTCCAACCTGTAGGCATCAACTTGCGATAAACCGCATTGCTCGGAACCGGAGAAAATTGCGCCATAACAATACTCACAGATTGCCCTGGCACTGGTATATCAGTCACATTGAAGTCAAATACACCATTTTCATAGTTAAAGCTTGCATCAACAACGTTGTTTTGACTGTTACTTGCGAATTGCTCAACTTCTTCTCCAGTAATCCCCGTTTGCGTACCATGTGCAACAAAGGCAACATGTCCTAGGCTAAGCTGCAAGCCTGGCTCTGTTTCCATTAAGAAAAACTCACTTTCGTTGAACTTCTCTTGCAACACATTTTTCGCCAAAGAGACTGAATCGATATAATCAGGAATACCGTCATTATCACTGTCACCATAACCTTCTTGTAGGTCACTAATGCCGTCAAAATCGGTATCTTCTGAAGTGAGTAAAGGTGCAGACTCTAAAATTGTTAATTCTAATTTCATTGAGCCTGTTTTATCACCATCACTGGCAACAATGGTAAATTGATAAGTACCATTTTCCACATTGCTAGGGTCAAAGCTAAATTGATCGTCAATCTGATCGATATCTACAATACTGTCGCTCGACACACTCCAATCATAAGTATGGGTATCAGCTAAGTTTGCATCGATCACTAATGCACTAATCGTCACTTCACCAGCATGCTTATCTATTATTCGTGTAGTAAGGCCGTTTTGACTTGCAAATAATTGTACGCTTGGTGCGACATTACCCTCTGCAATAGTCAATGTATGTGTACCTAAAGGACCAATTACAGCACTTTGTGGATCAGACAGGCTAACTACGACTGTTTCGCTGCCTTCTTCAAACTCATCTTGTGCTAAATTTACAATAAGTTGCGCCTCTCGCTGTCCTTCGTTAAAGACAAACTCTCCATCCACTAAGTCATGGTCAAGCCCTTGTGTTGCATCGCCTGACACTGAGTATGGAACAATAACAGGGTAACTTACTGCATCACCATTGAGAATGGCTTTAATCGTCACTGTTGTCCCTTCTGTAGCTGTTTGGTCTTTACTAAAGTTGACTTGGGGTACAACATGGATCAGCTGAGTTGCCGAGACTTGGTCACTGCCTTCACCAGCAGTCCACACAACGGTATGGGTACCTGATGCAAAAAATCCTTTAGAGCTAGCTGTTACTCGCACTGGATTACCTAAAGAATCAAGTGCAATCGCCGTTCCCATGTTTACTTTTGTGAATAACCCCTCAGATGCAATTGTTCTGTCATCTGGCGCTGTAATTGTAATGTTCTGTGATGTTGAGACTAACGAAACAACTAAAGTCACTTCGGTTATTTCACCACTGCTATCTCTAATTTGATAAGTGATTACAACTTCACCAATCATTCCAACAGGTGCGAGATACTCAAGCTTATTATCAACAATCCGGACAACACCTGCACTGGCTGTAGCATTGAGAATAGTTAACTCATCGCCATCTGCATCACGATCATTTGCCAGCACGTCTAAAATCACAAACTCATTTAAGTCAGTATTAATCGTAAAGCTATCCGGCACAGAGATAGGTGCATCACTTACTGGATTTACTATGATAGTAACGGTGGCAAGCTCTGAACTTACTTTTCCATCTGATACTTGATAACTAAAACTGTCAGTACCGTAAAAGTCAGCATTAGGCTGGTACGTGAAACTATTAGCATCCATCGTTAACGTACCATTACTAACCGGTGTCACAAGGTTGAATGTCAGATCATCGCCATTTTCATCAAAATAGCTGAGTGTAAAGGTGATGCTCTCGTCTTCATTTGTGCTAAGTTGTTCACCGTTAGCCACAGGCGCAGTGTTTGCAATAATAACAGGGCTGGTTGCACCCGATGTAAAGGTCTCAGTATTACCGTTGCCATCAACATAGGTTACTACAACCGTTATCGTCGCGCCGATATCAGCATCGGTTAGCATGTACTCCGATAGTGTTGCACCTGAAATTAATACCCCATTGCGCATCCATTGATAGGTAAATTCACCTACGCCATCAGGGTCTTCAATGGTTGACTCAACACGCAAGGTTTGACCTTGTTTAGCCTCGCCACTGATACTAATACCACCGGTTGCTTCATCGTTAACATCGGCAACTGTGATAACAAAGGTTTGTGTATCAGTTAATCCTTCGGCATCAGTTACTAATAAAGTAACAGCATGAGTGCCCACATCATCATTAGTGGGTGTACCACTTAGCTCACCTGTTGCAAGATTAAAATTAAGCCAACTTGGCAGTTCTGGGGCACTCAACTTATAGCTATCAGCACTGTCTACATCATTGATAACTAATGTATAACTATAAAACTCATCTTGTGTCGCAGAAGTTAACGCTGCCGATTCAATAACAGGCGCATCATTTACAGGCAAGATGGTAATAGTCACTGAAGCAATATTGGATTTAGCACCTTCGTTATCAAAAAGGGTATAACTGAATGAATCGATTCCTACATAGTTACTAGTAGGTGTATAAGCAAACGTACCATCTGCATTGTTCACAACCTGCCCGAAAGAAGGAGAATTCACGATTTGCAGTGAAGAAACATCAATGCTGCCATCTACGTCATCATCATTGATAATCACATTTATCACTATTGATTCATCTTCATTTATTTGCACAGTATCATTGTTAGCTAACGGTGCATCATTTACAGGTGTGACCGTTAATGACACGCGTGCTGCGTTTGACCATTCACCTAGATCATCTTTTACCCGATAGGTAAACGTATCCTCGCCATTGCTATTGGCATTAGGTGTGTAACTTATAACTCCCTGAGACGCGATAGCAATACCTTGAAGTGGGGCGTTCACAACTTCAATACTGCTTTCATCTAGACTACCATCAACATCAGAATCGTTTCCTAACACATTGATATTATGAAGTGTGTCTTCCAAAATCACGGCTGTATCATTGTTAGCTATTGGAGCATCGTTTATGCTTTTAATAGTTAAGTTAACAGGTGCAATATTTGACATAAGAGATTGTTCATCTTTAACCGCATAGCTAAAGCCATCACTACCAAAATAGTTACTTTGTGGCGTGTAGGTGATTTGTCCTGATTCACTATCAATATTTAAAACACCATGACTTGGATCTTTTGTAACTGTTACATTTTTTACCAATAACTCACTGTCAACATCGACGTCATTATCTAAAATAGAAAGTATCGTAGGGATATCTTCGTTTAACTCAAACGTATCAGCGCTTGCAACCGGTGCGTCATTAATCTCACCAATAGTGATCAGCACAGTGGCACTTTTAGAAAATGCCCCTGCTTTATCAGCAATACGATATGTAAACGAATCGCTGCCACTAAAGTTGGCTTTTGGTGTATATATGATCAGTTCATTACTTACTTTGGCATCCCCATTTTCAGGCAATGTAACGACTTCGAGAGTTGATAGATCAATTGCATCATTACTATCAATATCTTTATCGTTTGCCACCACATCGATTTCGACCGCCATGTCTTCGTCTGTTGTGATCTCATCACCTAGAGCAATCGGAGCATCATTCACTGCATTGATAGTTATCGAGACAATTGAAGTATTCGAACGACTGGCTTCCATATCCTCTACAGTATAAGTAAAACTATCTTTGCCGTTGTAGTCCTTATTCGGGGTATAGGTAATTACCCCCGTTGCTGTATTTAGACTCGTTTTACCATGCTCTGGGGGTGTGACAACCATCACACTAGCAGGGTTCAGTTGACTATCGACATCAGTGTCATTCTCTAAGACATTTATCGCAACAATGTTATCTTCATCAACACTAGCTGTATCATTTTGGCTGACAGGCGCATCATTAACATTCAAAACTGTCAGCGTAAATTTCTGAGTACTTGCTTCATTCTTTGAATCAACAGCAAGCAAGGTAATCGCATGTTTCCCAACATTTTCGTTTGTGGGAGTACCACTTAAGACTTGGCTGACACTATCAAAGGTTAACCAAGAAGGCAGATTTAAACCTGAGTATGTGATCGAATCACCAGGATCAACATCTACTGCAGTAAACTTATAACTATAGAGCTCGCCCTCTGTTGCTGTTGCGACAGGAGTAGATGTGATAGTTGGTTTATCATTAACATTAGCAACACTAATAACAAAATCCTGTCTGTCCGATGCATTTAAAGAATCTGCTACAACAACGGCAACATAATGCGTGCCAACATCATCATTTGTTGGTGTGCCTGATAAAACGCCAGTTTTTGAATCAATTGTTAGCCAACTAGGTAAACCAATTGCACTAAATGTAAGGGTATCACCTATATCCGCATCACTTGCCTTAACTGAATATAAATATTCAGTGTCTTCAGTTGCCCATATCTGTGCAGAGGAAGTAATAACAGGCGCCTCGTTCTTGCGAGTTACACTTAAAGAATATTCTTGTTTAAGTTTTTCAACTCCATTTTCAAGTACATGAATCGTGATAGGGTAAGTGCCAATATCCGTTTGTTCTGGGAGACCTGTTATAGTTCTCGTTACGGCACTATAAGAGAGCCAACTAGGAAATGTATCGCCGAAAGAAACGATAATCGTTATCGCATCATTGTCTGCATCAGTGGCTATAATTTTATATGTATATAACTGACCAACTTGCACAACTTTAACAGGTTCAGATTCAATGACGGGTAGATCATTAACTGGGATGACTGTGATACTAAAGACTTGATTTGTAATTGGTTCGACAGAGTCTTCTCCTCCATCAGCTAAGTCAAAATTAAAACTATCTGACGTAGTTTCACTACCATCATGCTTATAATAAAGCTTTGAATCATCAAGTGTTTGCTGGGTAAACGTGCCATTCACAGCAAGTCCCTCACCTGAGTCTAAACTACCATTATCATTAGCATCGACAAACAAACTACCATTCGTAGGTACTGATTTAAGCGTATATGTTAACCCTGTCCCAGAGTCATCACTATCTTTTGCAGATAACAAACTATTAGTAATAACTTTTGAATCGCCTTCATTAATTGAAAGTCCTGTATTAATCGCAATAGAAGGAGCTTGGTTTATTGCATTTACTGAATAAGTTAAAAGGACAGGCGTTACACTTTCAGTGCCATCAGTAAGTTCGGTGGTGAATGTAAATTCACCAATGTAGTTACTGTCCAGAGAAAAGGTTAAGTTATCAATAGTGGCATTTACATCACTGGCACTTCCAGATATTGTTAATACACCTGAATTTGCATCATAGCTATACACTGCATTTCCACTAGCACTACCTGAAAAGTCACCTGCGACAGTATCCGAAAGTGAAATTGTAAGTAGAACATTATCATCATCATTATCAGAAACTTTTACATCTTGAAACGGGTTTCCTATTGATATCCCTTGATTAATAGATTGAGAAGAATCTGAGAAAGATGTTGAAGTATATTTTTTTACCGTGCCTTGTGCCAATGAATTACCATCGGCATAAAAAACATAAGGTGTGTTTTGGCTATCAAGAGCTATACGATTAAAGTCAGTGAAAGCTTCGCTAAATCCCCTAGCTCCAACAAACTGCCAAGAGTTATTTTGATAAGTTACGACACTCCCTCTGTTTGGATCAACTCCATAGTCTGTAACAAATATAAAGGGTATATCGTTCTTTCCCAATACAAAGTCGGGAGAAAATACTGCGTCACCAGTGATATCTTCGTGGAGTATAGTCCAGCTTGTACCATCAAATTTATAAAGTGAAAGTCTCTTTGTAAGTCGGCTAATTTCGGTTTTAGTGCTCAATAATATATTGTCCTTGCTGTCAATTGCTATATTCGTGTAATTTCCTTCGACATTTGAAACACCGGCTTTGCCGACATATTCCCAAGATGAGCCATCAAACGACATAACTGAAGCACTAGTGGAATCTAAAGAAAAGTCTCTAAATGAAACGTAAGGCGTATTTGTACTATCAAAAGCAAGATCAGTGTAGGCTGCTTTTGCTAGTGAAAACCCTTCAACACCCACCCTTACCCAATTAGCACCATTATACTTTTTTAAAACAGCTTTATTGCTGAAGTTACTATCATTATAAACAACATGTAAAACACCATTATTATCAAATGCTAAATTAGAGTAAAAACCTAAGCCGCTCGATATAAGTGAGCCTACATCATTCCAATTACTCCCATTAAAACTCAACACTCTTAACCTGCCTGAGTTACCTTCATCTGCAAAAGAAATGTATGGGGTGTTATTACTATCAAAAATGATATCTGTGTAATAAATGTCACCATTTGCAATATTTTTATTTCCAACATATTCCCAATCTGTGCCATTGAACTTCATGACGCTACCATTATGCTCTGATGTATCAGCGAAAATTACCCATGGCACATCGTTAGCATCCAGTCTAATTCTTGAATGGTTCCCACTGTTAGATGACCCAGCAAACCTAGTACTGCCTAATGATTCCCAGGCGCTAACACTCAAGCTAGGCGCTACATTCGATTTAGTTACATTTAATATTGAATTTTTTTGCACATTATAATCAGACAATGACCGACCATTTTCTAATGTTTGACCATTAAAGGTGATAATCTGCCGAGCTTGCGCAATACTCGTCTGCTGCTCAACAAGGCCTTTTACCGTATCAATGCTGTCACTTGGCTCAACATCGAGTGTGAAAGTCTCGTTCGGTGTAATGATTGTTATTGGCATAGCCAGTATAGACATAGGCGCAATAAGCGCTATTAGGTATAGGTATTTGATAATTGTTGATAGCATGACGTAGTGTTCCTGTAGAAACTTCAAGCTGCGAGTAATATCATCAAAATGATTTACTCAGATTCTCAGCTATTCCTTGAGATAATTTAAAATGTACGCCCCTTGCGCACATCGATAATGAGTTAGTCGAAGTAATATCTTGCGCCAATAGAGAGCATCGAAGCATCAGTTGCATCCAGCGCTGCATGGTCGTAACTAATAAAAACTTGAGTACTTTTAAAAACAGCAATACTTGCTTCAATGCCAAAGGTGACACTGTTGCCACTTCGTTTTGCATTAAATAGCTGTGAAGAGTCTATTTGGTATTGGTAATCTTGTTGCCAATCTAAATACCCCAACTTACCAGTCAGTGATATCTCTTTGGTAACAGGCCACGATGCTAAAAGTGATATTTGCGGCCCCTTTGCTGATTCTGGGTAAATTTGTTCCATGGTACTGTGTAAGCTGTCTATGTCGCTGACTTCACCAGTAAAGCTGAAATGTCTTTCGCCAAAATCTACATAACCAACTTGCAGTGAGTAGAACGAATTGAATTTATAACCAATTGCAGCTTGATAACCTGTATCTGAGTCCTTAATCGACACAGAGTTAATTAAGGCTCCTTGTTCAATTAATGATGACGTTAGGTTCTTTTTGCTGAGGTCTGTTGAAGCTGAACCTATTTGTCCTGATAAAAACCAGCCTGTTTGCTCAGCTTTGCCCTGTTGACTGCAAAATAAAGAACCAGCAAATAGGATGAATGTAGCAAGCTTAAAAACAAAGCCATTTGAACTAGCATTAAAATATGAAGCATTCAAAGTGGGGCCTCTTGAACAGATTGAATCTAATTGCAACGTATCCACTGTTAATTACGAACATCCACTTTGTACATACCATTTACATTAGATTAAAATATTACGAGTTCGAATGAGAAAATTCTGATTCAAGGTGAGTTTGTGAAAATTCCGACACCCTTTGTTACTAGTTCCGAGGGAGGGGTTTTATATGATATGGATACCAATTAGGTACCAACACAACAAGATTCATGCCACTGAATTTACAATGCTTTTATATGAGATTTAAAGTTTTGATGAATAACCGAATTAAAAAGGTTTTTACTCTGTGCACAGTATGGGCTTTGATCTACTGCTCATACAGTGATGCAAATCCAACGAAACAACTTGAATCAGCATTTGCCACCTCATTGGTTTTAACTGATGGTGACAGCATTACTTTAGGATTTGGTGATTTTGATCCTCAAACCATATTTAACCCACAAAATACTGTCAATGAAGAAGACAGCATAGCACTGAGAAAGAAGTTAAAACTCTACAGCATTCCGCTTAAATGGCAGGTAAATAACCCTATCTACCAACACAACATTAATGTAGTAAGTCGGATCAGCTACCTAAATCAGTCAGATTTCATTTCGCTGTTTGATAATGTAGCTGACGACTATATTTCTGAAACTGTGTATAACGGAATGCTCGGCTTTAACGCAGAAAAAGCTCTTGGCTCTAAGTGGTCATATCAATTTGGTTTGAATACTCACTACTTACATTACAACAATGATTACGACTACAACTCTCCCGAGTCTAGGCGTAATTTAAAGCCTTTAACTGATAACCTTTACACCAATCTTAATAGCAATGCACTGGTGTTAAACCCTAATGCAACCATGATTTATCGCCTGCCTAGATATTGGGGCTATTACGAATATAAGCTTAACTTTAATTATTACTATGGCTGGGCACTCTCTCACCCTGACGGTATACATAATGCAGCCCCTGAAACTTGGCGAACACTAAATGGTATTAAAGCAACGTTTAACATGTTTAAGATTGGACCATTTGAGCAAGCATTTTATATCAAAGGACAACGTATCGACTTAGGTGGTGATAGTCGAGTTGCATTCGGAACTGACCATTTTTATGAGTATGGTATAGGCTTTTTATGGGATGCACAGCGCTGGACCTCTTGGTTCAACAATTTTGGTATTGGCATCAACATCCATAACGGTAGCAGCCTAGATGGTGCTGCAATTGTCTTATACTTTAATGAAATTTAAGTCCATTTTTAAAAGAAAAAATTTTTAAACAGACTATATTCTTATATTACTCAACGACATAATTATTAGCTAATATACATGGAAGATATATGAAACATCACCTCGCACTTGCCTGTTCATTACTCGCTTTAACGGCCTGTGATAAAGCCCCAGAACAAACAGCTAAAACATTACCACTCCAAGTTAGCGTAGCAGATGCTATTTATTACGGTGGCGATATTCTCACCATGACAAGTGATGAACCAAAGTACGCACAAGCAATTGCAACGCAAGGCGACAAAATCATCTTTGTTGGTGATAAAAGTAAAGCACTTGAGCATATGTTTGGCAAAACAAAGCTAGTTGATCTACAAGGTAAAACCTTAATGCCGGGCTTTGTCGATGGTCATAGCCATGTCTATGGTGTTGGGTTACAGGCTATGGTAGCCAATTTATTACCGAGCCCTGATGGTGATGCCAACAGTGTTGAGCAAATCGTTAATATTCTTACAGCCGCACAGCTTAACCCTGATTACACAACATTTATCGAAAAAACCGGTGCTATATTAGGATTTGGTTACGATGATGCTGAGCTTGATAGATACCCGACTAAAATGGACTTAGACCGCGTTAGCACCGAAAAGCCGGTCATTATCATTCATACCTCGGGTCACTTAAGTGTCGCAAACAGTAAAGCCTTAGCCATGGCGGGCATTGACGAAAACTCAGAAAACCCTAAAGGCGGGCTAATTCGTCGTATGGCGAACTCACAAGAACCCAATGGGGTGCTCGAAGAAAATGCGCACTTTGGTTTACTGTTTAAACTCATGCAGTCTTTTGATCCTGAGTTACAAGATTTAATGCTACAAGAAGGACAAAAACTCTATACAAAATACGGCTACACCACAGCACAAGAAGGCCGAGCAACTCAAGAAGCCTACGATTCGATGGTAAGAGCATCCAAAGCCGATAAGTTCGTCATTGATGTGGTTGCCTATGCCGATATGGCCACCAGCAGCAGTTTTATGGACTCGCCCTATAACAGTAAAAACTACACAAATCAGTTTCGGATTGGTGGTGTAAAACTTAACTTTGATGGCTCACCACAAGGGAAAACCGCTTGGTTATCTCACCCATACTTAAAAGCACCTGAAGGCCAAGAAGCTGGCTATTTAGGTTATCCTACCTTTAATGATGAACAAGCATTTGAATATGTTGAGACTGCCTTTGCTAATGGCTGGCAGGTTATGACCCATGCCAATGGAGATGCCGCAATTGAACAATTTTTAAATGCTGTTGAAAATGCCAACAATAAATTAGGAAAAAAAGACCGCCGCCCGGTGCTGATTCATGGTCAAACAATTCGTCAAGAGCAGGTAAATCGCCTTAAAGAATTAGGTATTTTTCCATCGCTCTTCCCAATGCATACCTTTTATTGGGGCGATTGGCATGTAGATTCGGTACTTGGCCATCCGCGTGCTGATTTTATTTCACCAACCAATTCGGTCAAAGAGCAAGGGTTGATGTTTAGTACCCATCACGATGCACCGGTAGCATTACCAAATGCGATGCGCGTTCTCGATGCGACAGTTAATCGCACAACACGCACTAACCAAGTACTTGGCCCAGATCAACGCGTCTCTGTGTATACTGCACTGCAAGCAATGACCACTTGGCCTGCGTATCAACATTTTGAAGAAGCATCAAAAGGGCAATTAAAACAGGGGATGCAAGCTGATTTAATCATTTTGGATAAAAACCCACTTAAAATTGAGCCAGAAAACCTACATAAACTGCAAATTTTATACACTATCAGTCGCGGTAAAACCGTTTACACAAAACAATAATGGAATAGAAAGATGATCAATAAACTCATAAAAACAATGTTCATAGTCTTATTATCATTTACAGTACTAGCTGAGCAAGCAACCAGCATACAACTCGATATTTTAAATTTACATGCCCAATCTGAACATGTTTATACATCTGGTCAACCGAGCCAATCAGACTTTGCAAAATTAAAAGCGCTGGGGGTTGATACCATTATTAATTTACGCGGCGAAAATGAAACGAGTTGGTCAGAGCAAGAGGTAGTTAAAGGATTAGGGTTAAACTACTACCCTATTCCAGTGCAATCAAAAGCCGACATCACCCTAGAAAATGCGACTAAATTACACAACTTGTTGGATCAGCAATCTCAGCATACTACTTTAGTTCATTGCGCCAGTAGTAATCGTGTAGGCGCGCTAGTTGCGCTCTATCATGGTGTCACTTTAAAAAAGCCAATTGATGATGCTGTTGAAATTGGAAAACAATGGGGACTAAAGAGTTTAGAGCCTGTGGTAAGAAACAAAATAAAAGAAGAAATTGGTCAGCACTAAGCTGACCAATTTTAAATTTATCAAAGCTGCCATGCATAGCTTAGCTTGGTAAAAAATGTACGTTGATCGCGCTCAACACCTTGCAACGAATCGTCTTGATAACCTTTGTCTGAATAACCTAAGTAAAACAGCGTCTGTGAGTTAATTTTGTATGAATACACTAACTGACTGCCATAATCACGGTTAGTTTGGCTTACATCAAACCGATAAGCTTCATTATTTCGATCAACATCTTCAAACTGCAAAACAAGCTTTAACATTGAGCGCATATTAAATTTATAATAAACGCGTAAATCGGTTAAGTTCGCCGTATAAACACGTTCATTTTGTTCGTTATCTAGGTAGCTATAACTATGCTCAAGTTGCACTTGCCAATGATCGTTAATATCCCATGTCATTTCAGGTTCAATTCGCACCATAGTACCTAAAGCTGCATTACTGTAGTCAATTTTGCTGCCATATTGAGCATACAATAAGAAACGAACATCCCGAATGGGCCTAAAACCGCCGTAGATATAACCTATGTTCTGATTAAAGAACTCACCGGCATAAAACTCATTACGATGAATAAAACCAATTTCGGTTTGCGACTGCATCTTACCTTTAAAAGTAAAATAGCCATCATATTCTTCTTCAAGTAGGTCACCATTTTGTGCCCACGTTTTATCCCACTCGGCGTTATAGCTATACTCAGTAATAGCATCATCAGCATTGCGATACCAAGTTTGCCCACCGCCTAGTTCAATTTTTTCATAATCGACTTTCGCCTGATAACCGAGATCTGAACGATACTCTTCGCCGATATTTTCGTAGCTCGCATACAGCTCATAGT
Source organism: Pseudoalteromonas sp. MEBiC 03607 (assembly GCF_004792295.1). Classification (NCBI taxonomy): domain Bacteria; kingdom Pseudomonadati; phylum Pseudomonadota; class Gammaproteobacteria; order Alteromonadales; family Pseudoalteromonadaceae; genus Pseudoalteromonas; species Pseudoalteromonas sp. MEBiC 03607. The sequence continues at coordinate 21,223 of NZ_SRRY01000002.1, read as the reverse complement.
CACGTTTAGTTCTTGTAAACTCAATGGCATAAGCTTGATCCGATTGATTTTTATCGACCCCGTAATAGTCTACTAAAAAGTCTGCATTCGTAGTGTCTGTCGTTGCTACTTGATACTGCAAACTATCTGACTGGTTAAACCAATAACTCCCATCTATCGATAATACCGTATTATGGTAATCATCATTTTCGCGGTGGGTGCTCATTACGCCAATCGTCCCTTTTTGGCCTATATCAAATTGATAACGCCCTGCCACAGCTTGCGTTTTATCCGCCAAATTCGCAAAACCTGAACCTTGATTAGTCGGTAACAATACACTGGTATTCTGATCGTCAGCGTACATAAAGCCATAACTGTGTGCGCCGGTTTTACCTGTTAACTTCAAACCGACATCAGGTTCAGCAATCATTCGCGTATATAAAAGCTCTAGTTGGCTTGTGTTAAAATAAGAGGCACCATCTAAAAAGAATGGACGCTTTTCAGCATAATAAATCGAGTAAGTTGTATTTACATCAAGCTCTAAAGAGTCTGCTTCTACTTGAGAAAAATCAGGGTTAATAGTGGCGTTAATTACCGCATCTTGAGTCACCCCCCAACGTAAATCTAACCCCGCTTCAGTATCAATATCACCATTTTGCCAATCACCTGGCACTATGTCTTTGGTATCATGACGAAGCGCCGTTAAAGTTGGTGTAAGCTGAATGTTTTGGCTTTCAGTCATGTTGGCAAAACCAGTAAGTTTATCAAACTGACAAAAACTACATTTTACATCTCGGTCAAAGCCAACATTCGACATCTGATAATACACATCACGCGGGTAGTTTCGCCAAACTGCAAAGCTCCACGTTAACTCCGTTTGGTCTTTTGGAAACCGAAGTGCTGTGAATGGAATACGCATTTCAACCACATACCCATCGTCAGTTATTTGCCCTGCACTATCCCAAATAGCATCCCATGATGGGTCTTCCACCCAATCATCAATATCAGTCATGCGCATATCGCCTTGCGCACCAAGGGGGTTTACGTAAAATTCATAGCCGGTACGTTCATCATTGAAAGTATCTATCATCAAGGCAACATTATCGTCTTGCCAAAGAGTATCGCGATCACGAAGAGCAGCGCGAATTTGTGAAGGGTCATTGTCTTTTGCAATAAACCCAACATATAAGTATTTACCATCTTCGTATATAAACGCATCAGTTTGAACAAGTGGTGTGCCTTTTTCGGTCGGTTCATTTTGATATTTCAAAGGCACTTTTGTCGCATATTTCCAGTGAGGCTCATCCATCACACCATCAACACTAATAGACTCTTTAATATGGGCAAGCGAAAATTCTGCTTTATCAAATGCATGTGTGTAAAAAGGCATGCTGATAACGCTAAATAAACAGGTAGGGGCGATGATTTGATTTATTATTCTTTTTAAGTACTGCATAAACATCCATTTAGAGACTGATGCGTTAAAAACGCTATTTAACTGATTTCAAAGCGATTGTAATTCAGTGAGGTACATTTGTTAACCCAATTCTACATTTCGACAGCTAAAAATTAACAAAACACGCCTTTTGTATTAATTTCAGAGTAAAAAAAAGCCCCATCACCTTTCAAAGTGATGGGGCTTTTTTTACAACTAAATTATTTTTTAAGACTTAACTTATTGCCTTTTAATGATTTACGCACATTTGCAATACGCGAACGGTTCTTTGCGCGGGCTTCACCTGTAGCTTGGCCTGATGGCTTGTTTGTACGACTACGGCGTAAATGCGATGGCTTTTTAACTATTTTCTCAATTAATACATCACGGTTACTTACTTCGTAACCAGGCAATACGATTCGTTTAATGCGTTGGCCAATTAGCTTTTCAATATCGAATAAAGTATTTTCTTCTTCACGACTAACAAATGAGATAGCCTCACCTGGTTTTCCTGCACGACCAGTGCGGCCAATCCGGTGAACATAGTCTTCTGCAAGCCATGGTAAATCGATATTAATAACACGCGGCAAGCCTTCAATATCAATACCACGCGCAGCCACTTCGGTTGCTACTAGTACGCGAACTTTGCCTTCTTTAAATTCACGTAATGCGCGGCGACGGTTACCTTGCGTCTTATCACCATGACAAACAACAGCAGGGATACCATCAAGATTAAGCTCTTTAACAAGCTCATCAGCTGTTTCTTTCATGTTCACAAAAACCAGTACTTGCTGCCAGTTTTTCTTACCAATTAATTCAGATAAAAGCTCTTGTTTACGGCGCTCTTCGACTGGATAAACAACGTGTTGCACTGTTTCTGCGGTACTGTTTGTTTGGTCTACATGAATGATTTCTGGTTGTTTTAGAACTTTACTTGCAAACTGTTTAATTGCCGCAGGAAAAGTGGCAGAGAATAATAAAATCTGACGCGCTTCATTACAGCCGTTGATGACTGTTTGCATATCATTGATAAAGCCCATATCTAGCATGCGGTCAGCTTCATCAAGCACTAAATGTTTTACACTTGCTAAGCTGATATTACCTAAACGAATATGATCAAGTAAGCGCCCAGGTGTTGCTACAACAATATCGACACCCGCTTTAAGATCATTTGCTTGGCCAGCTAAATTTATACCACCAAATAAGCACACTGTTTTAAGTTCGGTATACTTAGCAAACGATTTGAAATTATTAGCAATTTGTTCAGCAAGTTCACGAGTCGGCGCAAGCACTAATGCACTCGGGGCATTATTATCACTAACTGCTAATTCTGATAACTTTTGGATTATTGGTAATGCAAATGCCGCGGTTTTACCCGTACCAGTTTGCGCACTAACAAGTACGTCTTTGCCTTTTCTTACCGCAGGAATTGCACTACGTTGAACGGGAGTAAGCGTTTCGAAATTAAGCTCATCTAATGCCTGTAAAAGCTCAGAAGAAAAACTAAATGATTTAAAATTCATGCTGTATAACCTGCGGCCATTATATCAAGGGTCGCAAATTATACAGAAAAAAAATGATTTTAGTTAGTTATAACTTAACTAAATATGCGCTAAATGACTTAATCTGCACTTAAAGCAAAATAACGTCTTGCTCAGCTAAAATATTTGCCTCACTACCCACAATATCAGCAACATTAAGTTCGTTAATATAACCTAAGCCAATTTCTTGCTGCGCATTTGTTAGTGGCACATAAGGTAAACGGAACACAGGGTTCACCGCACCAGTCATCATCAGCGCCGTATTGATCGCAATCGGATTAGGCTCGCAGAATAACCAGTTCATAAGTGGCTGTAGTTTTGTATTTAGTGCCTCATTTTTTTCATCCATCAATTGACGGAAAAGGCCGGGAATTAAGTTAGATGTAACTGAGATCACACCATGGGCATTATGAATATGCCTTGCATCATGCGCTTCATCGTCATTACCTGACCAACAAGCTATGCCTTGCTGTTCATAATGTGCGATACGCTCATTACCACCGCACTCTTTTACACCGATAAAATGCTTGTGTTTTGCCAAAGGTTCAATGATATCAGGTGTTAAATCTTGACCTGTGCGACCCGCAACATTGTAGATAAACGCCGGGCCAATATCGAGTAAACGATTAAAGTGCTCTTTTACACCAGCCATTGACGTACGGCCATAATATGGATTAATTTGCAGCGCCGCATCCATACCTGTTGCAAAACCATATTCAGTTGCTTTTATAGCTTCACGCGTATTGTTACTTCCTGTGTTACCAACAATTAATAAGCGGTCAGAGAATTTGCTCACACTGTGTGCGATTAGCATTAAGTGCTCTTCCCAATTCATTAGTTGACCTTCACCGGTCGTCCCACCGACAATAATGCCATCAACTCCAGCTGCAATTTGCTGTTCAACAAGGTCGTCATAACAAGCAAGATCAATTTCACCATTGGTTAAATAAGGTGTTTTAATAGCTGTGATCAAGCTTGCTTGTTTAATTGTTTCTAGGCTGCGCATAACTTTTTTAATGTTTGGAAAATTTGCGCTAGTTGTATCATAAACCCAGCCATTTTCCGAGTAGTCTGATGCAATAAATAAAAAAACTTGAGAAAAAATCAAACTTAAGCCAAAATCAAATACTGTATAAATTAACAGTATTTATTGTGAGTAATTGATAATGCAACTTTCCAAATTTTTGGCAACCTACTTTTATACTACTGAAGAGCTATGTCAAACCCTCTCAATTGATGAGGATACGCTTGCAAACTGGCAACAAAGTAGCTTATTTCCCAAACCTAGTTATTGTTTGCAGAGTCAATTAGAGTGCAGTTCATATTCAGGTATTTATCAGTGTGAAGAGTATCAAGACTATTACCCGCGAGGTGCAGCAAGTTGGGGGCAATTAATCATAAAACATGACATAAGCTCATCATGCCAAGCCTTTAATTATTTTGCTCAACATTACTCAACACAACTTGCTAAACTTGCTGAACAAGGGTTTGCCATTGACGAAGAATTGTTTGGTAGCGACATAGATGAGCATTTACAACAAGTATGGCAGCAATTTCTATGCAGCAAGTATGGCGTGCTAACACAAAATGGTCTCGTTGAAGAAGCTGTGCAACTTGATGTTGCTAAACTGCTTATTGATGATATTACTGAGCTTCGGACAAAGACTGGTTTGAGCGTGGAAGAGCGCCAAACCCTGCATAAAGCACTCAAACTCATGAATCGCGCATTGAGTCACGGTACCGGGCACGAAGGTAAAAATACCCTTCGCCATCGTTACATTGATGATGTGGTGGCAAAATATGATTTATCAGTAAAATAACGGCTATAAAATCCGTTTTTTCTTGAAAGTGAACATACCATGAACCCATGCACAAAGTTACAACAATGTATCACTTGTTAACTTTTGGTTAGTACATTTTGCTACTTTTGTTTTGTAGGTTTTCAGCTAGATAGCCGTTAAATTCATCTCGAAGAGTTATCTTTGGGTCATTAAAAACATGACAGCCTCTCGATAACTCCTTTCTTCCCAATAAATTATATTAAAACGAAGGATGAATAGATGAAACCTTTCCCAAGGCTTGGTCGCGTCAAAGCGACCTACTTGGCTATGCTCGGTTTAACCTTTGCTCAGCCAACTTTAGCGCAAACTAATGTAGTAACTAATCAAACTAAAGCAGATGCGCTTACATTTACCCTGATCACCGGTGATAAAGTCTCTGCTGTCGTAAACAAAGATGGCGAACTAAGCGGCATTCGTTTGCTCAATGCTGATGGCTCCGATGCAATTACCAGTATTTTTAAACGCGGTAAGAGCACATACGTTGTACCTAATTATGCACAAGCGCTTGTTGACTCTCAAGCAATCGATTTAGAACTATTTAACATTAATAAGTTGTATGAATCTGGCTATGATGATGCGTCAACAGATGCTTTACCTGTGATTGTTGAGTACAAAGACGGAACTCTAGCTGGTGCGGCCGTTCCATCAGCCTTAGCTGGCATGTCTCTGACTGGCGAAATCGAGCTAATCGATAGTGCAGCGTTTGCTATTAGCAAAGAAAAAGCGGCACAAACCTGGCAAACTTTGGCTTCACAAGCTGATGTAGAAGGTATTTGGCTGGATGCTGTTGTGCATGCGCATAAAGTAACTCAATCAGCAGCCTTAACACCTACTGTGCCATTAACAGGTGCCTATGGTGAATCTGCAATTAACTTCAATGGTGCAGGCATTAAAGTAGCCGTACTTGATACAGGTTATGATACTGAACACCCAGACTTACAAGGTCGTGTTATTGCATCTCGTGACTTTACCTATTCAAGCAATGGTGTAGATGACTTAAACGGGCACGGTACGCACACAGCTTCAACTGTTGCAGGTAATGGTCATGAGTCAGATGGGAAATGGGTAGGTGTTGCCCCAGCAGCTGATCTCATCATTGGTAAAGTACTGAGTAATACTGGCTCTGGTTCAACCTTCGGTATATTAAATGGTATGCAATGGGCTGTGCTTTCCGAGCAAGCTGATATCGTAAATATGTCTTTAGGTGGCTCGGGCACTAGCTGTGGTGGCCCACTTGTAGAGATGGTGGAAGCGCTGAGCGACAAAGCCCTGTTTGTTATTTCTGCAGGTAATAGCTTTACCCGCGAGACAATTGGTCTACCAGGCTGCGCGCCAAGCGCACTGACTGTTGGTGCAATTGATAGAGAAGGTAATACAGCTTCATTTTCATCACGAGGCCCATCGCCAGATGGTCATTCAGCAAAGCCTGATATTGCCTCACAAGGTGTGTCTGTTGTAGCTGCTGCTTCAGGTGGTCTAGGCGATACTGCATACCGCGTCTATTCGGGTACCTCAATGGCTGCGCCTCATGTTGCTGGTGGTGCTGCGCTTGTTATGCAGGCTCGTGCAGAGCTTAGTCCACAAGAAATTAAAGACGTTCTAACTTCGTCAGTATTTAGCGGTGATTCTCACGTTCTTGAGCAAGGAGCTGGCGCGATGAATATCGACCGTGCCATTAACCAAGCTATAGTTGCCCCTGCCAACCGTGAACTAGGCTTTTTTGAAAACAGTAATAGCGATGAGTTTACACAAACACACATCACACTGACTAATACGTCTGATTCAGATATTACCCTTAAACTGAAGCTAGATTTAATTGGTGAGGATGGCAAAACGCAATTACCTGCTACGCTGGCAGGTTTAGATACCAAAACAATCACCATACCAGCTCAAGGTGAAGCAAATGTGCCTATGTGGATTGACCCACGCGTTGCACTTAATAACGGTGCATATGGTGCTATCACAGGTCGAGTTACAGGCACGACTGTTGGAACAAGCGATCATCAAGTTACAGTTCCTGTCTCTTTTTGGGTTGCTCAACCTACCGTGCAATTATCTGTTAACTTAACCGACCGCTGGGGCAATCCAGCCACTTCACCATCAAAGCTTTATCTAATCAACGAAGAAGATGATTGGGGTAGCTTGGTCAGATTATCTGGCGGCAAAGCGAGTATTGATGTTCCTGCAGGTTACTACACACTGATTGCAAACATCATGACATTCGACAACCCGCAAACAAGCTCAGGTTTAGTTGAATCAGCAGCACAGATGGCTGTTTTAAGCCGTAAAATTGATGGCCAAACGCATATCGATTTTGATGCCCGCAGCGCTCAAAAAGTTACCTTTAAAGCAGATCAGCCACTCGATCCACAAGGCTATTCTTTTGGTTTTACCTATGCAATTGACGATGAAAAAGTAGCTAAACTCGCAGCGATTGAGATGGCACCAGATTACGTCAATGAGATGTATGCTTGGTCACAGGGCCATGATGATCGTTTTCGCTCATTCATTACCACTCGTGCCGTTGCACCTGAGACAACGGTCATGATGCAAAATGGCGAAAAGCTTGATTACATCAAGCAAGGTTTAGCATTGTCATTCCATGGTGAAGGGTCTGCTGAAGTTCTCCCTGTCGGTGATGCTGGTTATAGCACTGATTGGAGCCAGTTTGATCTGGATGGTAAAATTGCACTTATTGCAAATCCAAATTATCTCACCTCTTACATGGTTGGTAATGCTATGAAACATGGCGCCATAGGCGTGATTTTCTATCGTCCAGACCGTGGTGGTCGCTATAAAGGTGCGATTACAGGCACACCAAAGGTACCAGTTATCGGTATCAGCACTGAACAAGGTGAAAGATTAATGGCCGAGATTGAAGCCGGCAACAATCTTGTTAGTTGGTCAGGTATAGCGGCTGAACGCTCGCCATACGCTTATTCAATTAATCACATTACTGATGGCAGGATTGAGTCAGGGCAAATCAATATCGCTGACCATAGAATGCATAAGATCACTGCCTCGTACCATTCACAAAATGATGAACGTCCAGCTTGGACTGATGTAATGGCAATGACCAATAGTACCGGTGAATTTTATTCGACGGGTAGCTCACAACTTATCATGTTGCCTCAGGTACGAGACGAGTATTACACCGCGACAGCTAAAAATGCCTGGACTAACGTTGTTATGCCTAATTACCAAATTCAAAGTGCGGGCGCTTATTTTGACGGTCCTCGTGCTATGACCGAAGGGGCTGAAGAAACAACAACATGGTTTAAAGGCCCTCGAGCAGGTAGCTTGGGCAGCGGTGGTTCACCGATTATTCGTCGAGATACTAATGTACTTTACTTTAATCTTGCCTCGTTTGGCGATGCGTCAAACCATGACGGTATTTTTGGTTATATGGGCAGCTCTGCATTTGGTTTACGTTTAGATGGCGAGCCAGTATTTCCATATCAAGGAACCTTAACACTCGAGCCAGGCGACCACCAAGTAACCCTTGAAATGCGCTCTTATGCTCGTGGTGTTGGTGAGCGTTCACCTGTTAAAGATCATTTAGGGTCACTCTATCAAGGCTTCTACACCTTTACTGCTAACGAACAACAGCAGGGTGCACAACCTATCTTGGTGCCTATGATCGACTTACCTGTTGATATTAATAACAGCATGCAAGTGGGTGAAGTGGCGCATATTAAACTAACAGGTTTACTCGATGGAGTTGGTGAAGTACCGCTTGCAAACGTAGAGTTCCAATACGCTTACGGTCAAGAATGCGGTATCGAAACAGTCCCTGCTTATATTTATTGTCCAGTATCGACTCAGTTTTCAACCGAAAATTGGCTTGATGCTAAAGTAGAACAAATAGACGGTGAATGGGTTGCTACTATTCCAAATACCGGCGTTAAAGGAGACTTTGTACATATTCGTACTATCGTTTCTGACTATGGTTCAAGTTCTGCCGAACAAATTACTATGCGAGCATACATGCTTGACTAATAAGTTAATGCTATAAACTAAAAGCCGCCTTTGGGTGGCTTTTTTAGTTCAAAAAAACAACAAAACAGTTAATTTGTTTTGGTAATTCAGCTATCAGCTAATCTAAATGCTCATAGTGTCCACGATAGACTTCAAAGGTTTTAACCACGGTATGTTGCTCTTTACTTAGATTATCAAACCAATGATCAAAACGCTCATCATCATCCTGCTCACTAAGTGCTAGATACTGAGCCAAAAGCTCTATTATGTCGTTATGTGAACACAGCAAAGTATCAACTTGGTTTGCTAATGTAGAGTGATCTTTATCGCGAAGCGTGTTCATTACATTTTGATCTAGTTCTTCGCGGCCAGCTATATCATTCACTTCCATATCCCTCTCTTAAATAAGCACGCATACCTAGTTATAACAGCCTTATTAACAATAGCCAGTTTTTTAAATTCAACTGCTCACTGATTGTTCATAATGACTAATTTTAAGCCAACCAACCTACAAATAAGAATTATTTTTACCTTGAAGCCTGTCTATTTTTGCTTTATATTTGATATATTATCACATAACACAAAAGGTAAATAATGAAGCCTAATATACACCCTGAATACCATCAAGTAGCGTTTCACGATACTGCTGCCGACAGCTACTTTATTATCGGTTCGACGATTAAAACATCTCGTACTATAGAGCTTGATGGTAAAACATACCCTTACGTACCAATTGATGTATCGAGTGATTCACACCCATTTTATACCGGCAAGCAAAAAGCAGTAGCAAGCGATGGTCGTGTAGCTGCATTTAATCGTCGTTTTAAAAACTTAGCGAGCAAGTAAACCGCGTTTAGGAGTTAAAATGAAAGTATTAAGCTCTCTTAAAAGTGCAAAATCCCGTCCGGGTTGCCAAATTGTCAAGCGCAAAGGCCGCGTTTATGTAATTAATAAAGACAATCCGCGCTTTAAAGCAGTTCAAGGTAAAAAGAATAAGCGTTAAAAAAGGTGCTTCAGCACCTTTTTTAAGTCTAATTTCGAAAATTAAATAATATTATTTTCCAAATAACAGCTGCCAAAAACCTGGCGGTTCATGGAGTTCATGGTATTTTTTTCGTAAATCATCTATTGATTTAAGAGGTACTTTCGCTGCATCAAGTCCCTGCTTGCTGGCTAGTTCTTTAGCCAGATTTGCCTGTTTTATTACTTTATCAAGTCCTTCAAGAGATGCTGTTTTATGCTGTTTAAAGTCGGCTGTCCGTGCTTTTTCTAACAAGTGAATAAACTCATCAATTGATGTATTAAACACTTCAAGACTCGTTGCACGAACCGAGTTTTTATAAGCCAGCCCCATATTCTTCATATTTGCTTCAAGATCGAGCTCTTCTGCTACACAGACTGCCGAGAAAAATACCAATAAGGTAACTAGAAAAAATTTCATAAAGTACTCATGTGGAAAAACTTGGCCGCATTATATGTCGAAACACATCATCAGCCTAATTCAAAAAGTTAGCATCAGTTTATAAAATAATATTACTATATCAAAAATTACATCAATTGATAATCGTTATCATTGCAAAAAAACTAACTATAAATTTCAACACAAAAACCAACCACCCAGTAACCAACTGTTATATATAAGTTTTATTTTACTACATTTTGCTACGAATTTTTTATTGCAAAAAAAGGGGACAATGCTAGAGTACGCTTGTTAACATTTAAAAAACATGGTTAACACCCCTTCCAGGGATAAAACAATAAAGTAACAGGTGAAACAATGATAAAAAATAATTATTTAGGTGCTAGCATCAAGCTTGCTCTATGCTCATCGGCGCTTGCCATTTCTAGCCAATCTATAGCTGCTGAAGAAGAAGTAAAATCAATCGACCGTATAGAAGTAACTGGTTCACGTATTTTACGTGAAGGTGCTATTGCCCCTGCTCCAGTAACTGTTATCAGTGGTGAAGACTTAGTTAACACAGGTGCTGTAAATATTGGTGAAGCACTAAATAAATTACCAGCCCTTGGTAACACTTATTCACTAGCAAACTCAGGTCGTTTTATCGGTACTGCGGGTCTAAACATTCTTGATTTACGCAATATGGGTACAGACCGCACACTTGTACTTGTTAATGGTAAACGCCATGTTTCTAGCTCTGCAGGTTCTCAATCTGTTGATACCAATACAATTCCAAGCACATGGGTAGAGCGTGTTGAGATCATCACAGGTGGTGCATCAGCTGTATACGGTGCCGACGCTGTAACAGGTGTAGTTAACTTTATTCTTAAAAAGAACATCGAAGGCTTAAGTGTTAGTGTTACTAAAGGCGCCTCTGAACTAAGTGACTACAAAAACGAAAAAGCAACGTTTTCATACGGCACGAATTTCGATAATGACCGTGGTAACGTAGCCTTTGCTGTTGAATATTCAGGCCAAAATACATTAAATGCGCTTGATCACCCATGGACTGATGGCTCTTTCTTTAGCTTGCGTAACCCAGATCAAAACGAAGAAAACAAAGACGATCCAAATTTCCCTGATAGAATTTACACACCAAACGCTGGCTATTATGCGATTAATAATGCAGGTGTTTTTGCATCAAGCAATGGCTATGTTAACTCATTCAACCCAGATGGCAGCCTTCGTGACATTTATATAGGTGACCGAGTAGATGGTCTTGCATGTGCTGACTGTGATTCATTCAACCTTGCACAATTCAATGAAATTCAGCCTGAATTTGAACGCTACAACGTAAACTTCAAAGTTAACTATGACGTTGCTGAAGACATGAATGCTTATTTCGAAGCAAAATATGTAAACAGCGAAGGCGAAAGCATTGGCCAGCCAGCATTTTTCTTCTTTAACCCAAATAACAGCATCAAGATTGACAACCCATATCTTGACTCGAGTGTTAAAGATCTAATGGAACAAGAAGGTGTTAGCTCAATCATGGTTAACCGTATGATGACAGATTTAGGTCGTCGTATCGAAAACAATACTCGTGAAACAACCCGTTTTGTTGCTGGTTTGAGAGGCACAGTATTCACTGATTGGGAATTAGATGCATCAGTTGTTCATGGTCAAACAGACTTAGAGCGTATTAATGGCGCTAACATGATTATGGCAAACTACTACAATGCTCTTGACGCTATTGATGATGGCGAAGGTAATATTGTTTGTCGTAGTGAAGAAGCACGCGCTGAAGGCTGTGTACCGGTAAACATCATGGGCTTTGGCGCACCAAGCCAAGAAGCAATTAATTACATTAATACGGTATCAACAGGTACTTCTGAGATTACTCAGACAGTAGTAACTGCATCACTTGCAAACTCAGCAATCTATGAATTACCAGCGGGTTATGTTGGCTTTGCTGCAGGTGTAGAATACCGTAAAGAAGAAAGTGAAACTAAAGAGCCAGATAATGCAGTAGGTACATTCTTCAACGCACTGGGTGAAGATAAAGGTGATTTTGATGTAAACGAGATTTACTTCGAAGCATCTATCCCATTACTAGCTGACTTACCACTTGTTCAAGACCTAGTACTTGATACAGCAGTACGTTATGCTGACTACAGCACAATTGGCGATGCAACAAGCTGGAAAGTTGGTTTAGATTGGACTGTAAACGATCAACTACGTGTTCGTGCAACACAATCTGAAGCACTTCGCGCACCTAACATTGGTGAGATCTTCGGTGCACCGAGCCAAACATTCTACAACGTTGATGACCCTTGTTTAGCTGATAACCTAGATGATTTACAAAATTCAGAGGTTCGTCGTGCAAACTGTGCTGCTTTAGGTGTTCCTGCAGGCTTTGAATCAGATTACGACTCACAAACCCTTGAAGGTTTAGTAAGTGGTAACAGAGACGTTAAAGGTGAAGAGTCAACTAGTACAACTATTGGTTTAGTTTACCAACCGTCATTCCTAGAAAACTCTGTTATTACAATCGACTATTGGAAAATTGAATTAGAAGACGCAATCTCAACAATTGCCTCTCAAGAAATTCTTGACCGCTGTGTTGACGCTGAAGGCGGTATCAATAACCAATATTGTAATCTAATTACACGTGATAGCACATCACATGAAATTACACTGATTCAAAACTCAGTATTAAACGTTTCTGGTCAAGAAGCATCGGGTGTTGACTTTGAGTTAGGTTATGATTTTGACGCACTAGAAGGCAACTTCTCTACACGTTTAATTGGTACATACCTAATTGAACGTAAAGACTTCCCGTTCCAAGATCAACCTGAAGATTACATCGAGTATGCTGGTACAACTGGTGAAGCGAAATGGCAAGCTAATTTAACTATCTCTTATAAGCGTGATGGTTTCTTTGCAACGTTTGATACACGTTACCTAGATGAAGTAAGCCTTTACACAGACCAAGAGTTAGAAGATAACCCGAATCCAAATAGCTTAATGAAGTTTGGTAGCTATGTTATTTCTGACGCAACAGTTGGTTATAACTTCGAAAGCGGCTTTGGCGTTAAAGTAGGTGTTGATAACATCTTTAACCGAGAGCTTCCATTCGGTACTCGAGGTACAGGTTCTGGTAGTGCAAGTTACGATAACATCGGTCGTTTCGGCTACTTAAGACTATCTTACGATTTCTAATCGTTAAAAACTTTGATTCTCTTAGGGCTGCACATTTGTGCAGCCCTTTTTCTATCAGATATTAAAAAAATACCCTATTCCAATCATTTACTTAAAATCTACCAATTCAAGCTATACTCTACCCTACCGGTCTTTTAACCCAATAAAGCCATGCTTAAAACAGTATTTATCACTATCTGTCTATTTTACCTGCCTGGTGTTTTTGCCAAGCAAAGTATTATTTTTATTAATCCAGGTCATGCAGATACCAATGTAACAGGCCCGTTTTGGTTTGAAGTGTCGCAGTTGATGCAAGACGCTGCAAAAGACTTTGATCTCGATTTAACTATTCATTATGCCAATCGAAATCATATTGAAATGAAATCTTTAGTGGCTAAAGCAATCAAAGCTAAGCCAGATATGCTCATTTTAGTTGATGAGAAAAGTGTGCTTACGCAACAGCTTTTAAGCTTGTCTCCTGTACCTACACCCATCTATTTTTTACTCAACCGCCCATCTAAGCAAGAGCTAAAACTTATGAGTGATCATGGTATTAATGTCGCTGGTAGCGTAGTACCCGATAACAAACAAGCAGGCCAATTATTAGCTAACAAACTAATTGAAAAGAGCCAGCAAGCTGCCAACATTTTCGCAATTAATGGAGACTACACAACCCATGCAGCCCTTGATCGGGAGCAAGGTTTAAAGCAAAGTGTGGCATCTAATACTAGTGCAAACATTACTGCTAATACAGTTGCCAATTGGTCAACTAAACAAGCCTACCGTCAAAGCCTTGGTTTTTTTAGGCATCAACCAACTATTAATATTGTTTGGGCGGCAAATGATGCGATGGCGTTAGGGGCAATTGCTGCGCTTGATGAGTTAAACAAACGCAAAAACGTAGTGGTTGGAGCAATTAATTGGCCGCTTAGGGCGGTGGCCGAAAAAATAGATATCACAATCGGTGGTCATGTTACGCTCGGAGCTTTAGCTATAGTAAATGTTCATGATCTACTCAATAATTACTCAACTGGAGCAATGCATCAAGAAGTGGCTATTTTCAGTCAACATAACGAACAAACGCTAAAGCTCGTTGAACAAATTCACAGTAATAACGTGGCAATTAACTTTCGCGTTTTCAGTAAAGCACATATAAACCCTCTTCCCTTTAGTGTTGAATCTCTTCTCTTAGAGGCAACAAAAAGCGCACTGTAAAGGGCGTTGACAGTGCGCTATTAAAGGGCTTTACAGCTATAGTGATTGTAAAAAGCTGATTAACTGTGATCTTTTTTCACTGCTAAGCTCTGTAAATTCACGCTTACTTTTTTCAGCTTCACCACCATGCCATAAAATCGCTTCTTCAAGTGTTGCTGCACGCCCATCATGTAAGAAACCAGCGGCAGGGTTAACTGTTTTCGTTAAACCAATCCCCCAAAGCGGACGCGTTTTCCACTCACGGCCTGTTGCCATAAAATCACGGCGGTTATCTGCGAGCTCTTCACCCATGTCATGCAACAACATGTCGGTAAATGGCCAAATTTCTTGCCCTTTAACTGCCGCAGGCGCTGCAACACCGCCCAGTAATAAAGCGGCACCATTTGCGGTTACAAAACGAGGCGTATGGCAACCAGTACAGTTTAAATCATCGAATAAACGTGCACCGGCTTTAACACCTTCGTCTGCTACATTACGACGTGCTGGCACAGCAAGTGTTTCTGCGTAAAACACGACCGTATCAGCAAACTCATCACTGGCTTCTGGCAATCCTTGCTCATCAGAACCGGTATCTTGATAGTTAGTACGAGATAAATAACTTTCGTGCATTAATGTATTGGCAATGCTTTCTTCAGGGAACAATGAGTTGGTTACCCCCATGTCACCACGAAGTGCACCCAGTGATTGCTGTCTGACTGATGGTGTACTGGCTTTCCAACCAAATCGTCCAAGTGATACAGGGTTTTCATCACCCGCTTGAGCCTTAACAGCATCAAATACCCAGTTTGCTTTACCAGAAATTCCATCGTTGTCGGCATCATCGACATCTTCAAGCGCTAGAATATCTTGCTCTTCAATCGCTTCAAGCAATCCAAGACCAAAGACAGGCATACCATTACGGGCACTAAAACGTACATCTTCATTGGCAAGGGCACTTAAACTGAAGTTTTCAGGTGAGTCCCATGCATTATCGATAGTAAATACCGGCTTTTTCAACGTGACAGTACTGCCATCTGGGTA
The DNA here is from genome assembly GCF_004792295.1 of Pseudoalteromonas sp. MEBiC 03607. NCBI lineage: Bacteria > Pseudomonadati > Pseudomonadota > Gammaproteobacteria > Alteromonadales > Pseudoalteromonadaceae > Pseudoalteromonas > Pseudoalteromonas sp. MEBiC 03607. The sequence goes on along the minus strand of NZ_SRRY01000002.1, from coordinate 5,614 downwards.
GCTAAACTCCGTGTAATCATAGCTTAGATATACATCAGCTTGGCCACCAAAATTATGCGTTTGCCAGTCTTCACGGGCTTGTAAAATCCCCCGGTGAAAGAGTTGATCCCCAAACCCTTCAACGCCTGTAACCTGACAAAAATCATTGATACTACTTGGCATTTCACACACGCCATCGGCTAAGCTAACGCGTAAAAAGATCCCAGCATCATTCGCTAACTTCACAGTTTGCTGTTCAGCGGTTGGAACAATAGTACTTGGGCGACCATCTCGTTGGTGACAAGCATTACAGTTATTGTTATTAAAAACTGGCCCTAAACCATCGAGTTCCGGGTGTGCATCATTCGGGGCTGTCGTAAAGGATGTTTCAAAATTAGCATCGCCAGTTAAGTGAATATCGAGTTCTGAATCACTTAAATTAGGCATAGGTGTAGAGAAACCATGGCCTGAATTATTGGTATCGAGGGCTGTCGCATCACCTGCCAAGGCAACGACATCAATATAATTTGGATCAGTTTCGCTGCTTGTTGGTGGTGGCGTTGTCGTTTCGGTCGCGCTTTTATCGCTGGTTTTACTTCCACATGCCACTAAAGATAAGGCTGTGAAAGCAAATAGAATTGGTTTAATTGCTTTTACATTCATGACGGTATCTTGCAAAGAGGGGAAGCAAATGCTTCCCCAGCGATTATAAATTCCACTCTTTGATAAGTGGCACAACTTCTTCTTCAAGGGTCGCTTGTAATTCACCTAGCGCATCAATCGCTGTTTGAATTCGAACGCGACCAGCATCATCCTTAATCGCTTGTCTAAATGGCATATCATCTGCACCTGCAATGGCATCAATCGCTGCAATCGCTGCTGAAATTTGAGTTTCAACTTTCGCTGCTAGTTCAGCGTCACCGGCATTGATAAATGCTTTAAGACCTGGGCTGTCGTTTTCATCGCTGAATGTGCCTAAAAACACATTTTGTACACCAACAATGTTGTTGCTAAAGTCAGTTAATGAGTTCCAGCTATATTGTGATTCAACCAATGATGTGTCAGCTGTGTCTTTGCTAGTACCAAATGGTTCTGCAATTTTACCGTTACCTACCTCATCAACAATACCGATAACCCCATTGACTAACTCTTCGATAACACCTAACTCAGATGAGTATTTATCATTGCCCGGTGTTAATAAATAATCTTTATAAGCAGGTTCATCATCCGCATTTGCAGAGATAACCCATGCATCAACAAGGCTTTGTGTATGAATATTAAATACTTCAGCACATGCAATTAAGTATTCCATTTCACGCACAGTCATTTCGTCAATTGACTTATCGTTATCTTCAACGCCATTACCGAATAATAAGAACTCCATGGTGTGGAAACCTTGTACACCATCGTCAAAGTTCTTCACATTATCAGCCGAGAACGTTGTGTTACTTGCAAGTAGTGCTTCTAAATCAGCGGTATTCAGTGGCCAAGTATCAAGATGTGGATCAATTGATAAACTATCAACAGGACCAAAGATATGTGACTCACCTTGCTCCCAGAATACACGTGCATCTTTCCATGCTTGTTGAGCAGCAAGCAGCGCGGCTTCGTTTTTGTTTTCTAATAATGTCAGTGTCGCGTTATGTAGAACCGTTGCCTTGCTGTTTAGCATTTCGTAACCATCAACAATTACTTGCTCAGTTACGTTTTCAATTAAATCTGTTGCGTCATAGCTAAAGCCTGTTACTTCAGTAACAGGTGTGCTTGTATCTGAAGAATCGTCCGAAGAAGACGAACCACATGCAACAAGTGTTGACGCTAACATTACAGCTGTAATGCTGTTTAATACAGTTTTCATCCCAAGATTCCTTTATAGTTCTGTAGAAAATTTATAGCCAAGAGAGGCGCTAAAGTGAGTCGTGTCATCGATATCGTCTTGTGCGTAATAACGTTGACCGCCCTGAAGTTTTAGAATTAAGTTTTTGTTTGGAAGGTAATTCAAACCAAAGTTAAGCTCACGAATGTCGTAACGATGAATAGCCGCACCACTGGCCACTTCAAGCATTGGGTTGGCATAATCAAACGAGGTAAATACATACAGCGGCGAAGATAAATCAAACAGCCCCTGCATATTATAAGCGGCTTCTACAAATGCAGATTCAGCTTTACTACCAAGCTGTGCAAAGCTTCCCGGACGAAGACCCGGCGTAGTTTTATTAGCAGCAGTGATAGCAACTGAGTCTTCTAACTCGCCAAATAAGTACTGACCACGGAACACAAGATCATCTAACGTCCATGCACCATGTAACCCGAGAATAGACACGTTTCCATCCACATCAAGTTTGCCCTGATTGCGACGGTTATCAGATGTATTTGCCGTATAGTAACTAACACCAAACCCTTTACCGGCTTTAACATTGCCATAATCAAGGCGTAATGTGAGCGCTAAATCATCTGCGGTATTTTCTTCAAAGCGTTGCTGTGCACCACCCGCGACCCAATTAGTCGAACGGAAGTATTCAGAGTTAAGACCCGTCGTCACCAATGTTTGCAGTGTAAAGTCAGACCAACGAGAAATTAAGTTAACCCCAGTTTCATGCCAAACTTGCGGGATCATAGTTGCCTCACCCCAATGGCGAGTCGTGGTAAAGTATTGATCTGGCTTGTTTAAGTCTGTGCCTAAGCCTACCGGAACATATATATGACCAAACTTGACTGTAAAGTTAGGGTTATATTCATATTCTAGCTGTAGCTTTTCGACAATAACTTCACCACCCGCTTCAACTTCTGATTCAAATTCGCCAAATTCTTCAAAGCCGTCATATTCAAGCGTGGTACCTGTACCGCCGTGTTCATACTCAAGTTCAAATTCGACTTTCCACTTATCATCAATTTCATATTCAAACTCAGTGACAACTCGCTCTAAGTCTGTAGTGGCGCGGCGCTCTGGTGAAGTATCTTGAACGTTGGCAAACACTTCGTCACTTTTGTAAAGCAAAGTACCATAGCTTTTAAAAGTAAGTTTTGAGTCTTTTTTGCTTGCAACTGCAGCAATTGGGGTTGCTTGCTCAGTAACAACTGGGGCTTTTTGCTGCACTGCAACTTGCTGGGTGTTTTTCGCATCTAATTGACTTTTTAAGTAATCAATCGCTTTTTGTTGTTCAAGGAGTTGTTGTTGAAGTTTTTCGAGTTGGGCTTGCATGTCATCATTTGCAACACTGCATAGTGGAGTCAAAGCCAATGACACCGCGAGAGAAAGTACTGCTTTGTTCATCGTAAAGTGCACCTAAAAATAAAACCAAATGGTAATAGTTATCTTTTGCATTGTAAATATTGTTAACTTTACTTTTTACTAAAAACGGTAAATTAGATTAAACAAGATTTAATTTCTAAGACTATTTCATTGAAAATTAAGCTGGAATGATAATTTGGTGTGCAATAAGGGAGCAATTTACGATAACTGTAAGTTACTTGTTAACAAGCAAACCCACCTGATAGGCTTACTTGTTAACGATAAGACTTGTATTATCTTGATGATAGGATTATTTATTGCTGAGCCAAACTGCTTGATATGGAGTCAGCGACAATGTTTGTGTTTGCTCAGTAATTTGCTCCCCGCTTATTAAATCTCGCCACTGCTCGGTACCAATCAAATTTAAGTCTGCAAGAGTAAGAGTTTGCGTCTCATCACTAATGTTATAAACACAAAACATGCTTTGTGAACGGTTAATACTTTGTCGCCAAAAACCAAATAACCCCTCACTTAAATGTAACGTATATTGCGTCGCATTAGGGTGAAATGCGCTTTGCGCCTTACGAATAGCCATCAAGTTTTTCATCGCTTTAAACACAGTACGGTGATGGGCATTTTCATTACTCAGTTTTGCTAGTAAATCTGATTCTTGCCAACGGTGACGGTTAATAGCCCGATTATGTTGGCTATTTTCAAAGCGCTCATAATCGTTGGTAGTACCGAGTAAGCTATGAATGTACAAACCAGGAATGCCTTCAAGCGCAAACATAATGGCATGTGCACATAAAAAGCGAGCAACTCCCCACTTATCAGGGCCTTTATGGGTACCTTGCAATGCATCAAATAAAGCAATGTTTAATTCATAAGGGGTGTTAGTTCCATCAGGTGCGGTACGCAGTGAGACTTTACCGCCATACTTTGCAGTCGTACTGACCATTTCGGCAATTTCACTTTGCTCCAATAACCCTTCGACAGGCCTTAAACCAATACCATCATGTGAAGCTATAAAGTTAAAGTATGCGGTCCCTTCTTGAGGAGGTGGCATACTCATCATCCAATGCTTTAATGCAGTGCTGTCGCCACTGAGTAAAGTGTGTAACAACAACGGTGGCAATGAGAAGTTGTAAATACAATGCGCTTCGTTGGCATTACCAAAGTACGATAGGTTTTCGCGATTTGGAATATTGGTTTCAGTGATAATAATCACATTAGGCTCAAAGTGCTCAATAAGGGTACGAAGTAGCCTGATCACTTCGTGAGTTTCAGGTAAATTAATGCAACGGGTATTGAGCTTTTTCCATAAAAAAGCCACCGCATCAAGGCGGAAAATACGCACACCATTATCTAAATAATGACGAATAATACCCACAAACTCGTTAAGTACATCTGGGTTGGCAAAATCAAAGTCGACTTGGTCATGACTAAACGTACACCACACATGTTGCAAACCATCTTTTGTTTCGACCGCTTGTAAAAGAGGCGATGTACGCGGACGAACAACCTGCACTAGGTCGTCACTCGGGCTTGCCGTTTTAAAATACCCTTTACCCGGCTCTTTGCCTTGAATAAAGTTTTCAAACCAAACGCTGCGGCTTGAACAATGGTTGATCACCAAATCAGCCATCAATCTAACATCTGCTGAAATATCACGAATATGCTGCCAACTGCCTAACGCTTCATTCACTTGCACATAATTCATTACCGCAAAGCCTTCATCTGAGCTATATGGGTAAAATGGCAAAATGTGAAGTGCATTAAGCTCAGGCAAGCATTGGCTTTTTACAAACCGATGTAGAGTATGCAAAGGTGGCTCTTCAGGCTTTGCCACGGCTTCATCCGTATTCGCATGGCGAATGATTGAATCACCATAAGCAATTAAAATCATGTCTTGCTCATCCCAACGGTTTTTATGCGGCGTTGGGTCACGTACAGGATCATCACCTAACATGGTATTGATAAGCCTGTCTGCAAGTTGTTCAAGCGAGGTTGATAACTCAACCTCGGCGTAGATACAGGTTAAATGCTGTATAACCCGTTGTTGGAGTAGCTCTAAAGTCACGTGTCTTCTCCGTTAAATAAATTCTTTGTTATCAAGCTCTACGGCTTCTTCTAAGCGAGCAAATACATCTGGCATTGCCGAAGCGACTCGGTTCCAACTCGGCACAAATGGTGCCTCCATTGGGTTTTCTAAGAAGTGCTGACCCGCATTCATAATGTTTTGCGCAAACATTTCAACGGCTTTCTCTTCATGGTGAATATCAAGTGTTAAACCATTCATCAGCGCATCGTTGTGATAAGTTTCGATAAAATCGAGTGCGATACGGTAGTAAGTTGCTTTTAATGAACGAATTGTTTCGCTGGTAAAGGTCACCCCTTGGGTAG